>CAZTWC010000098.1:0-9259 GCA_964617105.1 uncultured Myxococcia bacterium | reverse complement strand
GGAAGAGGTAAAGTTTCTGGCTTCTCTAACAATTTGTTCCAAGAGTTCATTAAGGTCGTTGCTGCTGGTTAAAGCAATACCTATTTTTGACAATTGCAGTAATTTTTTTTGTAAGTCGTATTCACTCATTTTTATTCCTACTTGTTAAGAGCTAAAAAAGATCCCAATTTAATTACCGGCATTTTAGGGCGAGCCCTTAGTGCCAAATTATTTAAAAATATTACCATAGTAATAGCAAACAGGTCTAGACAAAAAAGGATTTATCTTTAGGTTTGATTTTTATTGTTTTTTGTATATGGTTAATAGGAATTAAAATATTTAGGCAGAAAATAGTTGTTTTGTGATTGGGTAATATATTATCTGAGGGTACAGAAGTTATGTCAGCCAACTTTTTTGGTCTCTTTCTCCTGGAGCAGGGTTATGTAACGGTTGAGCACTTGACTCAATCCGTCAAACTGCAAAAGAGACGAAATCGTAAAATTGGCTATTTGGCGGTTGAAAAGGGGTATCTTAGCCAGACGCAATTAGAGAAAGTGTTAAAAGCCCAGCGTAATGAAGATTTAATGTTTGGTGAGTTGGCTATTATGCTTGGTGTGCTCAGCGATGAGCAAAAACAGGAACTTTTGCTCAAGCAGCAGTCGGATCACCTCTACCTGGGTGAGGCTTTGATGGAGATTGATGCTATTCAGTTTCCCGACTTGGAGAAAGCCTTAGAAAGTTATCTTCAACAGCAGGAACGTAACAAAAATGTTGTTTCCAGGACTAATAATGATATTGATTACTACGAGCAATGCCACCGGTTAACTACAATTGTCTGCCGTTATATTTTCAGATTGACCGGTTTAACCGCCAGGACCAAAGAGTGGAAAACCCAGTTGAAAGGTTTTGAGACCGATGAGGTTATCTTCATCGATTTTCCCGGCGCCCACCATTTCTCGGTTAATTTTTATCTTCCCCAACCTATAAATCAGATTATCAATGATGCCTGCAAGCCTATATTGAAGCCCAGCCAGGAGGAAGTCCGACCTAACCGGTATTTAGGAATTTTCGCAAATATTGTTAGCGGGATTTACGCTACCGGCCTGACTGAAACCGGGTGGCATACCACCCCCTCCATTCCTATGGTAGAGCATTATCTTTCACCCCGAAAAATCTCTATTTCTGATCTGGAAAAGACCAATATAGCAATTATCACCACTCCTTATGGTAAGATTGCCGTAAGGGTACAGTTTCATAGTTAGAATTCATTTATTAAACACACAATAGAATGCCAATAGATAGGTCCTTATAAATAAGGTACAGATATTGCAATAAATAAGTGGCGGTTGTAATTTGTTGGGCTGGCAAAAAGAGGGTGTTGTACTGTAACTATTAGAAATGACGGGTTAAAGTGGTGTCAGGGAAGATTTAAATGGTGCAGTCGGCCAGTATAAAATTTTTGAGAGATCCCATGAATTTTAGAGATTAAATTTTAGAACCATAACAAGGAGGATATCATGAAGTTAAGACAAGAATTAGTAAGTTTATCAGGAATAATAGGGCTGGTTTTGCTATTTGTATTTTTTATAGCCAGTTGCGGTACTGAAAAGGATGAAAATCTCAGCATTATGGAGGGAGGAGGCAATGGCGCCGGAGATTCCAATGCCAATGATTCAGATCAGGGCGGCACCGCCTATTCTGGGACGGCTGATGGTGGTGGCACCGCTGCTTCAAAGTCGTCGGGCAGCGCTGGCGGGGCTCCCATGGCGGAATCGGATGAAAATATACAATCTATGCCAGATTCAGTGGATGAAAAAGAGGATAAAAAATATTTTTATTTCTCCTATGATGATTCCTCCAGCACCGCTGGAGTGCAGTTAACCAAATATGCCCTCAACCACGGCAACTTTCCCCAAAAAAGTTGGGCACGCCCCTATGAATTTCTCAATTATGAGGAGTTTGTCAAAGAGGGTACTGAAAAAAAGGAGATATTTGATATAGCCATGGGGCTTTGGAAAAGAGCAATACCTGGCCAGACCGGAGAGTATAGTTACGAATTCGGAGCCATGGTAGCCTCGCCGGCTAAGAAAAAAGAGGACCGGAAAAATTTAGTGATCACTCTGGTGGTGGATGTATCCGGTTCCATGGGGCAAACCTCCTTTAAAGTGACAGATGAGGCTCAGGGAGAGTGGAGTTTGATGGAGATAGCTAAATACGGTTTGGAAAAAATGGCTGGAAGCCTCAAGGAAGGTGACGTGGTCAACCTGGTAGAATTTCATTCCCAGGCCGCGACTCTATTGGAAGATTATCACTTTACTGAGAATGATAAGAACTATCAGGAAGCGGTTGCTAAACTGGTTCCCAAAGGGAGTACCAATCTCAATGCTGGTATTGACCTGGGTTATAAACTAGCCCAAAAATATTTTAATGCCGACAAAATGAACCGGGTAGTCATTTTAACAGATGCCTATGCTAACCGGGGAGTGGTGGATGTAAAGAAAATATCTGAAAAAACCCAAATTAATGATATGGAGGGGATCTATTTTTCCGGTCTGGGGTTTGGCGCCAATTTTAACGATGCTTTTTTAAATCAACTTACTGATCATGGCCGGGGAGCCTATTTTAGTGTGATTACTGCCCATGATGCTAAACGGGCTTTTGTGGATCGTTTTATTGCTCTAATTGATGTGGCAGCCAAAAACGTCCGTTTTCGTCTCGATTTTCCGGAGCAGTTAAAACATACCAAAACCGCGGCAGAACAGGTTTCCACCCAAAAATCTGAGGTTCAGCCCACCAATTTTTCCTATAATACTTCCCAATTTTTCAAAGAGTCCTTTGATCTGTTGAAAAAAGAGGGGCTCGATGAGGCGGAGTTCAAGTTGACGGTAGAATATAAAGAACCAGCCAAAGATAAAGATCAAACCATTGAATATAAGTTAAAAGTTAAAGATATGCTGGATAAGCAAACCGATAATATCAAGGATGCTCATCTGATTACTATGCTTACCTCCTTGATCAAGGGCGAGATGAAATCCACTGAGTCAGATGACGATATTGCCGAAAATTTTAAAGACTTTCAAACCGTCAATGCTAAAGAATACTTAGATTTAATTACCAAATGGAAGAAATTGTCTTCTCAATGAGGAGTTAAACCCTCCCATTACAACTCTTGGCAACGGGTCGATTATCTGATATAAACTCGATGACACCTTTTATTGACTGATATTCGACCCGGCAAAGGGATAATGGTGATGGCATGGAAAAATATGAACCTGGAGTTGTAGAAGAGAAATGGCAGAAAATTTGGCAGGAAAATAAAGCCTTTTCCTGTAAAGATAGTGATCAACGGCCCAAGTATTACGTGTTGGATATGTACCCCTATCCATCAGGCCAGGGGCTCCATGTTGGGCACCTGGAGGGCTATACTGCCACCGATATTGTAGCCAGATATAAGCGGTTGATGGGCTATAACGTGATCCATCCCATGGGCTGGGATGCTTTTGGCCTGCCGGCTGAGAATTATGCCATCAAAACCGGTATCCACCCCAGCACCACTACCCAGAAAAATATTGACAACATCAAACGCCAGATTCAATCGGTGGGCTTTAGTTACGATTGGGATCGGGAGATAGATACCACTGATCCCGATTATTATCGCTGGACCCAGTGGATTTTTTTACAGTTGTTCAAAAAAGGGTTGGCTTATGAAGATACGGTACCAATCAATTTTTGCCCATCCTGCAAAACCGGGTTAGCCAACGAAGAGGTCAAGGGCGGCCTGTGCGAGCGGTGTGGAAGCACGGTAAATAGGAAAAATCTACGCCAATGGATTTTAAAGATCACCGAATATGCCGAAAGACTATTGGCTGGACTGGAGGCTTTGGATTGGCCCGAGGGGATCAAGAATTTGCAGAAAAATTGGATAGGTCGGTCAGAGGGGGCGGATGTAAATTTTACCCTCAAAGGTGTAGAAAAAATCGTTGAAATTTTTACAACCAGGCCCGACACGCTATTTGGAGCCACCTATATGGTGCTGGCGCCGGAACATCCCCTGGTTGAGGAGATAACTACGGCGGACAGAAAAAATAAGGTGATGGCCTATGTGGAGGAAGCGGCTAAAAAGAGTGACTTGCTTCGCACAGAATTACAGAAAGATAAAACCGGTGTATTCACCGGCTGTTATGCCATAAACCCTGTGAATGGGCAAGAGATACCGGTTTGGATTGCCGATTATGTGCTCATGTCTTACGGTACCGGCGCAATTATGGCGGTTCCTTCTCACGATCAGCGTGATTATGAGTTTGCCACTAAGTTTCAATTGCCAATTATCCAGGTTATAGAGCCCTCTTCAGAAGAAGAGTTGCCTGCGGGGTGTGCCTTTGCAGGTGATGGTAAGGCGGTGAATTCTGGCAAATACACTGGTATGGAAACCGGGGCCATGAAAAAGGCCATCACCACTGATTTGGCGGCCCGTGGAGAGGGAAAAGCCCGGGTGCGTTACAAACTACGGGACTGGATATTTTCCCGGCAGCGTTACTGGGGAGAACCTATTCCACTGGTACACTGTGAAAAATGCGGGGTAGTGCCGGTGCCAGAGGAGCAGTTGCCCCTGTTGCTGCCCAATGTAGATCGGTATGAACCCACCGGCACCGGCGAATCTCCTCTGGCCGCTATCGAGGAGTGGATCAATACCACCTGCCCCAATTGCGGCGGACCTGGACAGCGAGAGAGCAACACTATGCCCCAATGGGCTGGTTCCTGCTGGTATTACTTGCGTTATTTGGACCCAAAAAATGGAGATAAATTGGTAAACCCGGAAAAAGAGAAACGTTTTTTACCGGTTGACCTCTATATAGGCGGGGCTGAACATGCGGTGCTTCACTTGTTATATGCCCGGTTTTGGCATATGTTTTTATATGATCATGGAGTAGTTTCCTGGCCGGAACCTTTTCAAAAACTGCGTAACCAGGGGATGATTTTAGGATACAGTTACCGCTTTTTCAGCGGAGAAGATGGTAAAATTTACTCCTTTAATCAAGTAGAGGAGATTGAGCGGGACAAGTTCGTTTTATCCGGTTCCCAAACCCCCCTGAAGGCAGAATATATATCTTCCGACCAGGTGGACTGGCAGGTGGAGAAAGCCTTCCATCCAGACGATGGAAAATTGGAGTTAGAGATATTGACCGACAAGATGTCCAAGTCCCGGGGCAACGTGATCAACCCTGATGATTTAGTAGAAAGATATGGCGCCGATGTGGTCAGGCTCTACGAGATGTTTTTGGGTCCTCTGGAATCATCTTGCCCATGGAACACCAAGGGAATAGAAGGGGTAAACCGGTTTTTGCATCGGGCCTGGAGGTTGATTGAGTCAAACCGGGAAAATTTAATTGATGGCGATGGACTGGTTCGCTTGCGTCACCAAACCATAAAGGGAGTAAGTCAGGACCTGGAAAATCTCCACTTTAATGTGGCTATATCCAAGTTGATGGTCTATTTGGGCAAAATGGTGGAGGTGAAACATTTATCAAAGACGGATGCCAGCACCTTTTTGTTGCTTTTAAACCCCTTTGCTCCACATATTTGCGAAGAGTTGTGGCAGAGGGCCGGATTTCCAGAGCGCCTTTATACCCAGAAATGGCCTCAGTACGATGAGCAGTTGGCCAAAGAGGACACCTTTACTCTGGCTGTGCAGGTTAATGGCAAATTAAGAGGCACTGTAGATGCAGTGCTGGGAATCCAAAAGGAAGATGCCTTTAAGTTAGCCTTTCAGCAGGAGAGGGTGCAAAAACATCTGCAGGGTAAAAAGGTGATAAAGGAGATCTATGTACCTAATCGCCTGGTAAACCTGGTGGTTAAGTAATGACTAAAAATAGCATTATAAAAATTATCAAAACCCTAAACCAAAAAAAAGTGCGCTACCTGGTGGTTGGTGGTTTAGCGGTAGTAGCCCATGGGTACGTGCGTTTTACCGCAGACATTGACCTATTATTGGATTTTGAAGAAGATAATTTGTCCAGAGCAATGGAATCTTTTAAAAGTATGGGATATAAACCTCGTGCTCCTGTGGAAATAGAACAATTTATTCTGCCGGAAAATCGGGCAAAGTGGATACACGAGAAAGGTTTGAAGGTTTTTTCTCTCTGGAGTAAAGATTATCCCGCTACAGAAATCGATCTGTTTATTGACCCGCCCCTTGATTTTAACAGTGCCTTTAATCGGGCGGAGTATTTTGATATTGAACCAGATATTAAAATGCCGACTGTGAGTTTTGAGGATATTGTAACCATGAAATTAAAAGCCGGGCGTACTATTGACCTGGAAGATATCAAACGACTCCAAGAGATAAGAGATGAAGGCAGTGAAGAAGAGCAAATTATTTGAGAGGGTATGGGAAAAAGGTTGGCCGGGGCATAAAAAGGCGCAAATGATGCGAATGTCTTCTCTCCCTTTTAGTCACAAATTGGCATGGTTGGAAGAGATGCATGTTTTGTTGGTTAAATTAGGCGATAAACGAAAAGATCAAAGTTTCAAATCAAAAGCATGCAGTTGATAGTATTGGGCGCCTTCTGGCTTTAGTTTACTTTTAAAAAATATCACCCTGTTCACCGGGACAATAATTTTATCAAAGGACCAGGTGAGAAAAGAGCCTGGATTAAGATCATTTATTTTCCCTTTTTTTGATTTTTGCAACTTTATCCTACCCACGGTCAGGTGTGGTTTGAAAGTCCGGTTTTCCGGCTCAAATCCAAAGGGTTGTAAAGTTCTTTCCACCTGCTGATGTAAATTTTGCAGTGATTTACCTCCCGATGAAATTCCCAGCCACAGTATCCTGGGGCGTTTTGGATTGGGAAAAACTCCAGTTCCCTGTATGGTGTATGAAAAAGTCGGGAAAGTCGCTAGTCTATTTCTCAGGTCTTGAGCTATCACCTGGATTTTTTCTTGGGGTGTATCGCCCAGGAATTTAAGGGTGAGATGGGCATTTTTAGGCTGCACCAATCTCACGGCCCTGGAAAGTCCGGGGGAGAATCCATTAAAGTCGCGGCCCAGTTTCGATAAGATCTCTCTCACCTCATCCGATACTTCTACTGCCAGGAAAGTTCTAATGGTTTGTGTTTGCATTTAACATTTAAGAAAAAAGCTCCCCCTTAGAAGTGTCTTCGGGGGAGTTTAGATTGAATTGTGAATAGTTGGGGTCTGATTAGTGGACTGAAAGATCTTTCTCCAGGCTATCCAGGTATTCAGTTACCATTTTTTTGTGCTTTTTCTCGTCTAAGGTTTCTTGGACGATTTTTCCAGCAGCATTGATAGCTAGTTCCACTGTCAGTGTTTTTATTTCGTTTAAGGCGATCTGCCTCTCCCTGGCGATTGATTGTTTCCCTTTTTCGATAAGTTCCCGCGTTTCTTCCTTGGCTTTGGTGATCATATCTTCTTTGATCTTTTCAGCGGTATTTTTACTTTGGGAGATAATTGTTACCGCTTCTTCTCTGGCTTTTTCCAGTTCGTTATTTCTTTCTTCCAGAGATTTTTCAGCATCTTGCCTAAGATCTTTAGCTTCTACAATCTGGTCTTTAATAAACTGCTCGCGTTCATTGATCAGTTTTATCAAAGGTTTCCATGCTAGTTTTTTAAGGATTACCAGCAGGATCAGGAAGGTGACGATGGTCCATATTGCCAGGCCGGGCTTTATTTCAACCAAACCACTGCTGGCAGTGGCAACCTGGTGGATGTGGGCAGCACCTTGAATAAGTATGCCTGTCATAAAAAACTCCTGCGAAAAACTTATTTAAGGGCCAGAACCATGCAAACAACTTCGCCAAACAGAGCGATACCTTCTATTAAGGCAGCAGCGATAATCATGGTTGTTCTAATATCACCCGACATTTTGGGTTGACGAGCGGTACCTTCCAGTGCAGCACCTGCCAACCGGCCGATTCCAATGCCAGCGCCGATTGCGACTAGTCCTGCTCCAAATCCTGCTCCTAAATGTGCCATTGAGATATCCATAGAAATTAACCTCCTTAAAGTTGAGTAACAAATAAAAATGCCACTAATATTAAAATTAATGCTCCGGATTTATTGAAGCCCCCATAAAAAGGGCAGTTAGAATCGTAAAAATATAAGCCTGCAACAGAGATACAAAGATCTCTAACAGATATATAAAGAGCGCGAAAGCAACCGAAACCGGTGCTACCAGAACGCTCTTGAAAATAAAAATTAGACCTAAAAGAGAGAGTATTACTACATGGCCGGCTACCATATTAGCGAAAAGACGAACACACAGTGCAAAGGGTTTGGCTAAAACGCCCATGGTTTCAACCACCGCCATCAGCGGAATCATTACAAAGCCAAAAGGGAGGCCTGGTGGTATCAGGTGTTTGACATGATTGGCAAAGCCATGCTTGCGGATACCCGAAAATTGGATCATAAAAAAGGCCATTAAGGCCAGGGCCGCTGTGACGCTGATATTACCGGTGGCAGTGGCCATAAAGGGGATTAGCCCCAGCAGGTTGCAAAAAAGGATAAAGAAGAAAATCGTGGTTAAAAAGGGAAGGTATTTTCGTCCCGCTTCTTTGCCCATGTTTTTAATGGCGATTTCGTCCCGTATGAACAGCAGAACCATTTCCACCAAAGTGGAAAAACCGGAAGGGATCATCTTGCGCCTTTTTACTGCCCAGGGGATCAGTACCAGTAATAAAAAAACCACTATCCACATCATAACTAAGTGTTTGGTTATGGATAGATCCAAGCCTCCTATCTGCAGATGAGGAAGATGTATCACCTGATCGGAAAATGGAATCTCAATGGAGTGAGAATCGGTGATATGATGGATTAGGTCTAATTGATTTTCAGAGTTTTTGTGTGCTTGTGCTGACATTGGCTTTTATTATATACCTTATTTCAATTAGTTGAAAAAAAACAAAATAAACAAACAGGCTAACTAAAAAACCGGCCAGGTGAATTTGGTAAATTTTTACTAGTATCAAAATTACCAGACCAAAAACCACCAACCTGATTAGCATCCCCCCGAAGATCGAAATCATAAATGATTTGTTCGATCCCTTAAACCCCCATTTAGCCATAAAGAACCAAATGAGCGCTCCCATGGTTGCCAGCAACAAACCGTGTAATGCTGACATTGATATTTGTCGACCAAGAAGAACAAAAACAGGAGTTATTACCACCAGTAAACTGCTAACCAGGGTGATTAAAATTACCAGTAAAAAACTGTTACCTATGTTGCCCCGGTTGACTTTGTTTTCCTCGTTACTCAAGTGTAGAT
>CAZTWC010000097.1:2513-12147 GCA_964617105.1 uncultured Myxococcia bacterium | reverse complement strand
TGGGTGCATCAAGTTTACCGCCAATCTTCATGGTTAATTGTAAGTCTCCTTTCAACTCCTGTGGGAGTCCGGGTAGATCCAGCATAGATAAATTTTAATTGCGGGTGCCCAAATCCAGGTCTATATTGCCGCTGGAGGTATTAACCCTACCCTTGGCCAAAATATTGGCATCTCCCTTTTTATCTTCATAAAGTGACAATTTATGTATATGCAAAATTGGTTGCTTATAACTAATTGCTAATTTTCCGCCTGAATAATTTTGAGTAGCCAGAGTCAAGGCATTTAAGTCGGCCGAAATCTTGATATCGGTAATATCCTTGCCGATCTTCAAACTACCCTGGGCCCGGCCGCTGCCCTTAATATATTGCCGCAACTCTCCCTTGCCGGAAACCGTGTCTGGAAGAGCAACAATCACATCTTCCATATTCAACTTATCGGCTAAAAATTTTATGTCCAGAAGTGGCTCCTGTCTCAGATCTATATCTCCACTGGCCAATAGCCTGGTGCCGCCTGCAGAAAAAGATTTCAACTCTCTGAAAGAGAACATTGAGCCCTCCTCCTCTCCCTTCCAGGTATAGGCTAAATCTAGAGAGGTTAAATCCACATTTTGAAAAGAAAAATCTTTTACCGACAACTCGCCAATAATGTTCAAAAGCAGATAGGGGCCTTTAAGCAGGGTTTGGGCAGAGGCTTTACCTTTAAATTGATAATCGAGAATTGGAAAATTATCCAGCATCAAATTCTGGGTTTTAGCTTCCAGGTTCAGCCCCTTTTCCACCGTAAAAAACACATCGCCCTTTACATCAATATTTCCCTGACCGGACATCAAATCGATTTTACCGTTTTTGATATTAATTCCCTCTGGATCCAAGTCAAAGTCGAACTTAAATTCCGATTTTTTAATTGCCACTATTTTATTTTTATCTCCGGCTAATTCAATTGGACGGGGATAAACCTCCAGTTCTTCTACAACCAATTGACTGCTGCCTTTAAATAGCACTTCTGGTAAAATAGTATTGCACTCAATAAGTCCCGAGACCTTTAGATCCACATAATTATGGGTTACGGTCAGGTTGCGCAATAGGTTAAGCAGCCCAAATTTCTCCAGTTTGACTTTAAGAACGCCATTATATCCCCGGTTCAAATCAATATGACCGTCAACATTGACTTTTCCACCGGCGGCTAAAACCTCCAGGGAATTTATTATTAGTTTTTCAGAGTTAAGTGATATATCCCCTTTGATATCTCCCACCCGGTATTCATCAATAGACAGCCCATTTACATCAAGTCCCAATTTGGCATTTATATTGGGAAGAGCGCCGTTAAACTCCACATCAGTTTTTAGCCTCCCCTCCATTTTTGGGATTGAGGGTGAATATTTATTGATATTATTAAGGGGTAGTTCAACCTCAACTTTCCCCTCCAGGGTGATATCTTCTGCTTTTGAGGCTGATTTTTTTTCTAACCTGTGAAGTAATACCTTCAAAGATAATTTCTCATCATCACTTTTTATCATAAACTCTTCCAGGACCATTGAGTTTTCACTCATTTTAACGGCTATATTGGAAGATATCTTTTTGGTCAATTTACCGGCAAAAATTTCCAACCTGGGCATGGTCAACCTGACCCTGGTAATCTGCTCTGTCAATCCTTGAAGAGAAATATCAGCGTTTTTTATTGCCACCCTGGTATCTTCCTTCACCTTCAAGACAACCCCTAAATCCCGAATCTCTACCAATCCAATCTCCAGGGGTAACTCATCCAAACTTTTTCGACCATCCAACGCCATGCGCAACCCCTTGGCCACTTGTTCAAACAACTCTTCGGGCGTGATCTGCTGTTTTTGTTTTCCCTCATCTTCGCTCTCCTGGCCTTTCCCGCTCTTTGCTGCCGGGTTTATCAGGCTAAACTCCAGAAAGGGCTGAGAGATATGGACCCGGGATATATTTGCCCGTCCAAATAGTAAAGGGAGAATTTGAATCCGGATCTCTATCTCTTTGGTGCTGGCTGATAGGGGGATATGGGGATAATCGACCTTAACCTGGTCCAGATGCATAGTAAAAGGGAAAAGGGAGAAATTCAGCCGCTGGCAATCGACCTTAATACCGTATTTGGTGACCAAAAATTCGCTGATATTTTTTAGTGCTTTATGATAGAAATAGTCTGAATTAAGAAACAGAAATAGAGATATAATAATCAGAAAGTGAACAACCAATAATATAATAATAGACCGCTTGCGCACCCTGAAATTACCATGAATGAATTAAAAAATAAGATCTAATGTTCTAGATTCTGGCGATGAAATGAAAAATGGAGCGGGATACGGGGTTCGAACCCGCGACATTCAGCTTGGGAAGCTGACACTCTACCAGCTGAGTTAATCCCGCTCAATTATCCTCCAAAATTGGGGGGAAAAATAGCATCCTCTGGCAATATGGGCAGACCTCAATGCTTTCAAGACGTTGAACTTTGTTATAGAGTTGGGGAGGAACCCGCATGTTACAGCCAGTACATTTCTCGTCCCAAACTCCTACCACTGCCAAACCCTGACGGATTTTGGCAATTCTTTTATACCGGCTCATTAAATCGGGCCGAATATTTTTCGCGTATCCCTCTTTATGTCCTTCTATATCTTCAACTTGTCGCTCTAACTCTTGCTTCTCTTTCAGGATTTTTACACCTTTTACTTCTGACTGCGACTCAATATCGGTTAATTTTGCCTGAAGATCTTTTTTCTCTTCCTTCAGCCCCTCCAGGTCACCCATTTTTTGCAAAATATTTTCTTCGCACTCGGCCCGTTCCTTTTTCAAAAAATCTAACTCTCGCGTCAACACCTGATATTCTCTAGTGTTTTTCAATTCCGGTAACCGTTTTTCCCACTTACGGTATTTATTCTCTTCCAACTTTAAATTGGATTCAAACTGGTGTTGTTCCTTGGATACTCGAATAATTACATTTTCGACATTTTCTATCTCTTCATTTATCTTGCCAGACTCAATTCTTTGCGCTTCTGCCAGGTTATTAATCTCCGCTATCCTGGTTTTACACTGCTCAATTATGGTATCAATTTCTTGTAATTTTGCCAGATTTCGAATCTGTTCAATCAATAGTACGACCCTCTTACTTTGAGATGGTGGGCCCACTAGGGCTCGAACCTAGGACCTACCGGTTATGAGCCGGTGGCTCTTCCAGCTGAGCTATGGGCCCATAAAAAATATAGTTACAAAATTATATGTTATAAAACAAAAATTATCAAGGCAAATCAACTATCAAGAACGATAAAAATTCCCTATCGTTGACCGTTAACTATCCATAAAACTTTTTAACTTCTTATTCCTGGAAGGATGCCTCAATTTGCGCAAAGCCTTAGCCTCTATCTGACGGATCCTTTCCCTGGTAACATTAAAATCCTGCCCAACCTCTTCGAGGGTGTGGTCAGATTTTTCACCTATACCAAATCTCATCCGTAAAACTTTCTCCTCCCTGGGAGTCAGGCTGCCCAAAACGTGCCTGGTCTGTTCGGCCAAACTATTGAAAATAACCGCTTCGGATGGTGAAACAGTTCCTTTGTCTTCAATAAAATCTCCCAAATGGCTGTCCTCCTCTTCACCAATGGGAGTTTCCAGGGAGATGGGTTCTTTGGCTATTTTTAAAACTTTTCGAACTTTATCCACCGGTAATTCCATTTTATCCGCTATCTCATCCGGACTCGGCTCCCGGCCCATCTCCTGCACCAGACCCCTGGAGGTGCGGATTAATTTGTTAATGGTTTCGATCATGTGCACCGGTATTCTGATGGTTCTAGCCTGGTCAGCAATTGCCCGGGTTATGGCCTGACGAATCCACCAGGTAGCATAGGTGGAAAATTTATATCCCCGCCGGTATTCAAACTTGTCAACCGCTTTCATCAAGCCGATATTTCCCTCCTGGATCAAATCCAAAAACTGAAGCCCCCGGTTGGTATATTTCTTGGCAATACTAACTACCAACCTCAAGTTTGCCTCCACTAGTTCATTTTTGGCTTTATCAACCTTATACTCATGGTAACGAACCATTTTATAACTTTTTTTCAGCGCCTCAATTTTTTGTTCAATATCAATTTCGATCTGCTTTCTTTTCCTCTTATTGGTAGTATAACACTTTACAAATTCAGATAACTGTCCCGGTTGAATTTTTAATTTTTTAACCAAATTAAGCGCCTTGGTTTTATCGGTCCGGAGTTTTTTTATCTCATCCTGGTTTGTTTTTTTGGGGATGGCATATTGCTTCCTCACCCCTTCTATTTCATTCTCTAAATGTTCCGTAAAATTAATCACCTCTACTACTTTGGAAATTATTTTATCCATTTGGTATTTGTTGAGCCTAATCTCTTGAAAGCAATTCTCAACCTCTTGCCGATTTCTATTCAGAACTTTTTTATATTTTTCCCTGGTCTCCTTGGTCAACCGCCGTCTAGAGCCAAGCATCTGGTCAAGTCGCTTGTTTTCCCTGGCCAGTTTCTTTACCTTTTCTATTATTCTGACAATTTTTTTAGAGATCTCATCTTCTTCATAATCATGCCCCTCATCCTCATCAAAGTCATTTATCAACTCTCTGGCTTTGATTAACCCTCTCTTTAATTTTTCACCCAGAACAACTATCTCTTTTAACGCCATAGGGATACTGACTACAGTTTTCATGATCTCTTTCTCGCCATCTTCGATTTTCTTGGCGATAACCACCTCACCTTCCCTGGTTAGCAGAGATACCGTCCCCATTTTCCGCAAATACATCCTCACCGGATCACTTGCTTTATTATATGGCGAGGAATCTACATCTTCTTCATCCTCTTCACGATAATCATAGTCTGGTTTTACTTTTGGAGGCTTGTATTGAGATGCATTGTCTACAATCTCTATCTGCAACTCATTGAACATCACCATCACATCATCGACCTGCTCTGAGGTGATAACGCGAGGCGGCAAATAGTTATTGACCTCTTCGTAGGTCAAGTATCCCCGATCCTTGCCCTGAGTGATCAATTTTTTTATTTGTCTTCGGTCGGTAACAAATTTTTCCAGGTTTTCCAAATTTATCCCGGAATTTTGATTTTTATCTTTTTTATCGCGTGACTCGTTCTTTTTAGAAGCCATATTCTCCTCACTCCTTAGGTTCTAATTGTGAGCGTCTTCTTTCGAGATAATTCCAGAGGCAATTAAAAAATCCAGAGAATCTTGCCTAAGCAAACCTTGTATTTTTTTTCTTAGATCGGTTTTCAATTTGCACGTATTAAGTATCAACGATTCATCACTAATACTCCATTCGCCCAATTCTTCGATCTCTCTTTGATATTGTTTGCATTTTTTCTCTGCCTTGTTGATCACCATCTGTTTTACGCAAATAGCATAATCTTGCTTAATTTGACTGCGGTTATATTGACTTACCTGTGCACATATTTTTTCAACTTTTTCTAATAACTCCTCCCTAAAATCCAACTTATCCAAGTCTGGATATTTTACTTCCTCTTTCAGGACTATTTTCACCACTTCCCCAATTTCCGATTTCTGCAATAAAGACAACATCTGGCCATGCTCGCAGACTTTCAGTAATTCCCCATGAACCAATATCAAAGCCAACAGAGAAATTTCTGCCTGTTCATAGTGACGGGATTCTCGACTCTCCGGTGCTGCCTGTTTTTTTGTTATTCTCCTAGCTGATTCTCCGGGTGGTGCTCCGGAATGAAATATCCGGTTCAACTCTTCCAACGCCTGGTTTTCGCTGAGGTCATACCTGCTGGCAATAGTTTTAATATAATATCTACGCTGGTTTGAATTGGATATTTTTCCAATTAATTTCAGCAGTTTATCCAGGCTGCGGACTTTCCCCTCACTGGTTCCTCCCCCCTGGCTGTATTCATAATTAATAATATATTCAAAAAATGGTAAAGCATTGTTTATCAACCTTTGAAAGGCTGATATTCCCGACCTGGCAATCAAAGAATCGGGGTCTTCTCCCGCTGGTAATTGCACCACTTTACCATCAAAACTTTCTCTGAACAGGTCGAGAGAAATATTGAAAGCCGCTTTTTGACCACTGGTATCTCCATCTAAAATCGGCCACACCCTGGTGGAAAAACGATTGAAGAGTTTTTTGTGTCCTGAACTCAACTGGGTTCCACAGATAGCCACAGTGTTGCCCAGATTATTTTGATGCATCTTGATACAATCAAAATAACCCTCTACCAGATATAGTTTTTTTTCTTTTAATATCGCTCCTTTTGCCTGATAAAAGCCATAGAGTAAATCCCCCTTGGTATAGATCTCATTTTGGGGTGAATTTATATACTTAGGTTCCCATTTATTAGCAGACGGTCCCATTTGCCGCACTGCAAAACCAGCAACCTGGCCATTCTGGGTATGTATGGGTATGATCAACTTGCCTTTGAAACGGTCATACCATTTTCCCTGGGATGGCGTATTGCCAGTCGATAAACCTGAAGTTCCCCCCGCTTGATAGTAGGTACATAAGCCTAGTTTTTCCAAGGTATCAAGGGAAATTTTTCTTTTTGCCAATTTTTCTCTTAGGTGGATGAACAAAGCATCGGCCTGAAAAGGACTCATCCCTAAATTAAATTTGCTGATTGTGGCTGGTAATATCCCCCTTTTCTTTAGATATGCCAAACCCTCTTTTCCCACCGGCCACTTATGTAAAACCGATTGAAAAAACTCTTGAGCCCATTGGTTGACCTGAAAGAGATTTTGGCGGGTTTCCCTTTTTTTAGGAGCATTTTCCCGATTGAAATGACTTGATGGGATCTTTACTCCCACCGAAAGTGCTAACTCCTCCAAAACCTCATTAAAAGTCTTACCCTCCATCTCCTGGAGAAAAGTAAAAACATCACCCTGTTTACCACAGCCAAAGCAGTGGAACTGTTTTCTGGTGGGTGAAACATAAAAGGAGCCGTCCCTTTCCTGGTGAAAAGGACAAAGCCCCTTATAATTCTGTTGGCCAGATTTTTTTAAACTGACAGACCGGGAAATTACCTCAACTATGTTGACCCGGGTTTTAACCTCCCGAATAATTTCTAGGCGTTCTTGGCTATTAATCTTGCACTCCAGTTTTAAAAAATCTTTTTTTATGTGCCCTTGAATTTTTCAGAGGGCACATAAATTTTTAGGTGAATTTTCTTTGCTTCTTAATAGCTCTTTTTTTGGCGGCTAGAGCCTTTTTCTTACGCTTCACACTAGGTTTTTCATAATATTCTCTCTTCCTTATTTCCGAAAGAATACCTGTCTTTTCACATTGTTTTTTAAACCGGCGTATGGCGTTTTCAAAAGATTCGCCTTCTCTTATTTTGACTCCTGGCATATTATACTACTCACCTCCTTAAGAACTACCAATTAGATAAACCGTCTGATTATAAAAGATATTTATTACCTGTCAAGCCTTTTTATCTCAGCCCCTAAATTTGATAACTTTTTCTCAATTTCCACGTACCCTCTGTCGATATGATATACTCTGGAAATAATGGTATTCTCCTCCCGGTCGCCTTTGGCAACCAGGCCTGCCAGCACCAGGGAAGCACTAGCCCGTAAATCAGAAGCCATCACCCTGGCCCCCTGAAGAAACTCAACGCCTTTGATCTCCGCAGTGTTGTTATTAATTTTAATATCCGCCCCCATCCGGTTCAACTCATAGACGTGCATAAAACGGTTTTCAAATACTGTTTCCCGAATAAAACTGGTTCCCTCGGCTATGGCTGCTAAAGTAACGAATTGGGCCTGTAAATCGGTGGGAAAACCAGGATAGGGCCAGGTGGTTATATTGGCTGCCTGGATAGGCCGTTGGCCTTGTACCATGATACTATTTTCATTAACTGTAACTTTTTGTCCAAACTCCCTCAACTTAGTAATAACTCCTCCCAAATGGGCTGGAATCACATTTTGAATCTCAACATCTCCGCCAGTCAGGGCCGCAGCCACCATATAGGTTCCAGCTTCGATGCGATCCGGAATAGTAGTATAATCTACCGGCTCCAAATGCTCAACCCCTTCTACAGTTATTACCGAACTGCCGGCACCACTGATATTGGCACCCATCTTAGACAGCATATCCGCCAGGTCCACCACCTCCGGCTCCATGGCCGCATTGATTATAGTAGTACGCCCCTTGGCCAGTACCGCTGCCATTAGAATGTTTTCCGTACCGGTAACCGTGGGCATATCCAGATGAATTTCACATCCTTTTAACCTTTTTGTCTTTAAAGTGATATAACCGCGCTCAATCTCCACCAGGGCACCCATTTTCTTAAAACTCTTTAAGTGTTGATCTACCGGCCTCAATCCAATGGCACAACCACCTGGCAAAGATACTCTGGCTTCTCCATACCTGGCAATCAAAGGACCCAGCGCCAAAACCGAGGCCCGCATTGTACTTACCAGGTCGTAAGGAGCAGTGAAGGAGTTGATTCCACTGGTATCGATGGTGATCTCAGGACCCTTTTGATAGGTGGCGCCCATCGTGGCCAACACTTTTAAGGCGGTGTTCACATCCCGCAAAGGGGGAACGTTTTTCAAGGTGAAAGTGCCCCGGGTTAGAAGAGTGGCAAAAATTTGCGGCAGAACTGCGTTTTTTGCCCCAGATATTTTTACTCTACCGGAGAGGCGTTTACCTCCCCTGACCGCTATTGCGTCCATCTTTCTCTCCTACATTTCGACAGTTTAACCAGGCATTAAAATCCCGGGAATTCTTTTCGTTCTTAGTGGCTCTAAGTATCCATCCTGGCAATCACCAATAATCGGTGGCGCCCATGGTAATCTTTAATGAATTCAGGAGCCGACAACCGGCAATTCTTTTTCACCAATTCGGCCAATTTCTCTTTTTGCCACGGACTATGCTCAATTAGTAGCCACCCGCCCCGGTTCAATAGCCGGGGTGCATTTTCCAAAAGTTCCGCAATCAGAGTAGTCCCATCCTCTCCAGCTTTGAGCGCCGCCTCGGGTTCAGACTTTACCTCTTTTGACAAACCAGCATATTCTGATTCGGCAATATAGGGTGGATTGCTTACTATGCAATCAAATCGCTGCTCTGGACGCAGACCTGTAAGCAGGTGGGCGCAAACCAGGTTAATCCGTTTATGCAAATTAAGGCGGATAATATTTTTTTGAGCCACCTTAAGAGCAGATCTTTGTTTGTCTATGGCCATCACCTGGGCTTGCGGATACTCCCTGGCCAGGGCTATAGCCAAACAACCGCTGCCTGTCCCTACATCTAAAAAGGTTTTTTTTTCTTGCTGGGAAGGATAGAGTTTCAGTATATGCTCCACTATCAATTCTGTCTCTGGACGGGGGATCAATACCTGGTGGTTTACCTCTAACTCAAAATCCCAAAAATCCCACTTGCCCAGAAGATATTGAAGCGGTTCACCAGCCGCCCTCTTTTCAATCAAATTAAAAAATTCAAGCCGATCTTTTGAATCTACTAATTCCTGAGCCCGACAATAGAGATCTATACGTTTTATAGAAAGTTGATGGCAAAGCAGCAATTCAGCCGCCATTTCAGGAGAATCCTTTTGAAAATTGAAAAGATAGTTGGTACCCTTCTCTAGCAAGACGGATATTGTGTGAGTGCTTTCCTTGTCCATTTTCGCATCTCG
>CAZTWC010000097.1:0-2503 GCA_964617105.1 uncultured Myxococcia bacterium | reverse complement strand
AGTATTAACCGCCTCGATAACTCCATCCAAATCGCCATCTAAAATCATCGGTAATTTATACAGAGTGAGATTGATCCGGTGATCGCTGAGACGCGCCTGAGGATAGTTGTAGGTTCTGATCTTTTCGGAACGATCACCGCTTTTTACCTGGTTTTTTCGTAACTGTCTCCTCTCCTCCTCTTGCTGGTTAATTTTCAACTGCAGCAAGCGGGCCTTTAGAACCTTCAAAGCTTTCGCCTTGTTTTTGTGTTGCGACTTCTCATCCTGGCAAGTCACCACCAATCCGGTGGGTAAATGGGTAAGTCTTACTGCCGAATCGGTGGTATTTACGCTTTGTCCGCCCGGCCCCGAAGAACGATATACATCAACCCGAAGATCTCTCTCTGCTATTTTTATCTCCACATCCTCCGCTTCCGGCATTATTGCCACGGTTACGGCCGAAGTATGGAGCCGTCCTGAACTCTCAGTAGAGGGCACCCGTTGAACCCGGTGAATGCCACTCTCGTATTTCAAAGCCCCATAGACCCCTTTACCGGAAATGGAAACTATAATCTCTTTAAATCCGCCTATACCAGTTAAACTCTGGTTAACCACCTCCACTATCCACCTTTTCTTTTCTGCATAACGCCTATACATGCGAAGTAAATCCGCGGCAAAAAGAGCCGCCTCCTCACCTCCGGTACCAGCCCTGATCTCTAAATAGGCATTTTTATTATCCACTGGGTCGGGAGGCACCAACAGAATAAGCAACTCATTTTCCGACTGTTCAATTTGGCTACTAAGCCTCTCATCCTCCTCCTGACCCAATTCCGCCACCTCGGGGTCGGGGTCATTAAGCAACTCCTTGTTATCTTCCCATTCGCTCCTCAAGAAACATAACTCTTTATCCTTTTCAACCACCTCTGACAGCCAACTATACTTTTTATTTAACTCAGTGTATAACTCCAGGTTGGTAATTACTTCCGGCTTACTCAATTGTTCGGTAATATCCCTGAATTTCTCTTTCAGTTCAATCAGTTTATTCTCAACCATCTTCATGTTTTAATTTCCATCTGAACTTTAATTTTCTAGCCCCTGTGCCTCCTGGCTGACTTCCGAAGGATCTTTGGTTAAAAATTCGTTAAAGTCTTTGTAAATATTTATCTCCCTGGGGTTTTGCTCCGAATTTTCCTGCCACCTGCTCTCGTGCCAAAGTGATTTTCTCAAAGCACACAGGGCGATTTCTAGTTGATTGTCGGTGGGTTCTTTGGTAGTTAGTTTCTGCACCATCATGCCTGGCCAGGAGAGTAATTTAAAAAATAAATTATCCTGCTTTTTACCACTTAGTTTGATGATTTCATAAGAAATACCGGCCACTGGCAACATCAACGGAATTTTGATACCTATCAACAGTAAATGATTGAGCAATTTACTTTCCGCCAGGGGTGGAACAAAAGGAAAAATTATCCCAAAGAGAACAAAACTGATCAGCAACACCAAGATCAAAAAAGAGGTGCCGCAACGGGGGTGAAGAGTAGAAAAGCCGCGGGCGTTGTTTACGTTTAACTCCATCCCTGCTTCGTATGTATAGATGGATTTATGTTCAGCGCCATGATACATAAATACCCGCTGTATATCCTTCATCAGACTAATCAAATAGATATATAGAATAAAAATACCTAACTTGAACAGAGTATCAATAAAGTGGAAAAGTATATTATCGGTATTTAGTTCCCGGCCTAAAGCAGAAGAGAGCAGCCAGGTAAACAGATGTGGCAAAACCACAAACAAAACCAGCCCCATGGCAAAGGCAAAAACCACGGTCAGAGTCATGGCAACCGGACCCAGTTGATTATCTCCTTCCTGCTCATCTTCAGCCGCCTGATCGGCCGAAAAGGTAAGAGCCTGAATCCCATTGACCAATGTTTCAACCAAAATAACCGTTCCCCTTAAAAAGGGTAATCTGAACACTTTAAATTTTTCCCACAGAGAACGCCATTGATCATCCCTGACCACAATAGATGAATCCGGCTTGCGAACCGAAATCACCATGCTGTGGGGTGAACGCATCATTACCCCTTCTATGACCGCCTGTCCGCCAACCTTGATGTTTTCTTCTGCTTTTCCGGAATTTAAATACATTTTTGATCCAAAGATAAAAGCCGATTAATTAAAACCAGCATTTGATGTGAATACTGCGGTAGTTATAGATTGGAGCCAATTGACGTTATAACGATAAATGTCTCCGCCATTAGTTTGCCATGAATAGCAAACTAATGTACTGATCTTAAAGCTCCGGTCGGGCATTAAGGATGGATAAGTCTATTTCTTTTTGTTGTCTAAATAGTTAGAGTATTTTCTTTTAAATCGATCTACTCTACCGGCAGAATCAACCAGTTTTTGTTTGCCGGTAAAAAAAGGATGGCATTGAGAACAAATTTCCACCCGGTAATCTTTCCTGGTTGACCTGGTTTCTATCACATTACCACAGGCACAGGCAATGGTGGATTTTTCGTATTTGGGG
>CAZTWC010000096.1:0-12162 GCA_964617105.1 uncultured Myxococcia bacterium | reverse complement strand
GCTGCGTTTGCGGTTTTCGTTATTGATGAAATAGGCGGGATTGCCCTGATAGAAAATCTGGCCAAACCAATACTTTCAGATTTTGTCGGCCTGCCCAAGGAGAGTGTTAACGTATTTTTGATGTCGATTATTAGAAGAGAAGCCGGTGTTGCCCTGTTAACAGAATTTGTAGAAAAAGGACTTTTTAACCATATTCAAATAATCGTTAATCTTTTGATTATAACCTTCCTGGTGCCCTGTATAAATGCCATACTGGTCATAGTAAAGGAAAGGGGAAGCAAAGTTGCAATAAGCATTTTTGGTTTTGTGCTGATATATGCAATTTTGATGGGTGCTTTGGTTAACTATATGTTAATAAGTCTAGAAAAAATAGGTATAATATAGTTGCAATAGATGTAAACATGATAAGTTCCAACACAAAAATGTCATTTCGAGATGTGTTTATGCAAATCTTGTATAAACTGGAATAAATATTATTTTATCCACCTGCTGTTTATCATAAGCCATTGGAGACATGACATATCCGCGTTTGACGTGGGGATGTTCATTTAAAAAAAGGTGTAGGCTTCTCAATTTTCCAGCCGGACCGCTTTTAACTTCAAGGGGTAATATCTCTCCATCTTTTATATAAAGGTAATCAACTTCCGCTGAACTGCTCTTTTGCGGCCTCGACCAATAAAACATTTTGCCGTTTTCAGATCCTCCAGCGGCAAGCAACTCTTGACCTACAAATTGTTCTGTTACCGAACCTCTATAGATATTGGAAAGATCTTTTTCCCTGAGCAGATGCTGTGGATTTATTCCGCAGATATGTTGCATCAGTCCCACATCCAAAAAAAGTGGCTTCATGACTTTGGCTGACGCATCGGCTTGCAGAGGAAAACCTAGGGCACTTGATGATTTGACAAGATGAATAATCAAGGCCCGTTCGAGAATTTGAAGGGATGTTTTTGTTTTTTCAATTCTTCGATCCCGATCCAGATGGGTATATTTTAACTGTTTTCCTATGTGTTTCGGAACAGATCTCATCAAGTGGTCAAGGCTTTCTACATCGGCACGTCTACGATACTTTACTAGCGATTGAAGATACGATTGGTAAATATCATCATGCACGCTAAAACAATCTTGTAGTGATGCGTTCAAGCAGTACCGTTTAACCGCTTCTGGCATACCCCCCGTGAGAAGATAAATACGGAGTTGTTCGATAATTTTACCATGTATACTTTTGCTGACCGGTTTAAAATCAGAAATGGTTGGTAATGTTTCCGCCAATAACTCTTGTCCTGATGAGATCAAAAATTCATGGAAAGCCAGGGGGTACATCCAGGCAAATGAGACCCTGCCCACCGGGAAAGAGACATTGCCAAGTGCAAATTCAAGCATGGAACCTGCCGCAATCACGTGAAGTTCTGGTATCTCCTCATAAAAATAACGTAAACTTAGAAGCGCTCTTTCACATTCCTGAATCTCGTCCAGAAAAAGCAGGGTTTTGCCTGGAGATATCTTTTTTTTTGCGGCGATCTCAATTTCCATGATTAGTCTATTGGTGGCTAAATCACCATCAAATATTTTGTGTAGAGATCGATCCCGCTCAAAATCGAGCCGAATGAATGTTTCAAAATGACAGTTACCAAAATCACTAATGGAATAGGTCTTGCCAACCTGCCGGGCACCCCTGATGATTAAAGGCTTTTTGGCGGCTTTTCCTTTCCATGCAGTCAGCGTCAGATCAATATCTCTCTTCATGAAAACCTTCTATCTTTGCGGGTAATTGTTTTTTTACAAGGTAAATTTAACATGTTTTGATGTTTTTTACAAGGCAACAATTACCGAAGAGCGAACCGATCAATACTTAGGGCCTTCATCACCGTTAACCTGGAAAAAGGCTGCCTGATATTCGGTTGCCAATAAACTCAACCACCCCCAAACCCCCAATATATTATGTAAACTTAACATAAAAAATGCTAAGTTTACATAATATATCTTATCGGATCCAACTATTATCTCTTGCAGTATCCAACCTTTACTGCTATGATTCTCCCGACCACATTCAGCAACATCAAAATTCGCCATCTTTACCCACAAGGAGACACAAATGCCAACTAATCAAAACCTACTCATACTGATTAAATCAGCAGGTTTTGGCGAAGGCGAACCAGACTTGAGCAATACCCTATTAAACAATTTCTTTAAATCATTCTTTAAAGTAAATGTTTTTCCTGATAAAATCATTTTCCTCAACAATGCCATATTTTTGACAACAACAGAATCAACCACTCTTGAAATACTACATAAACTGGAAATACACGGTTGCCAGATTCTATCTTGTGGTACCTGCCTGGATTATTATCAGCGCCAAGACCAATTAAAAATCGGGACTGTTACTAACATGCAAGACACAGTCGAGGCTATAACTAATTACCAAAAGGTAATAACTATATAACTCCCTTACCTTCCAACGTCACTCACACACATCCGGGCCCGCCAGATCCACCGGTTAAGCCGGTTTTCCATCCCTTTTGTCAAATCTCCTTTTTTTAGCAACATATTAGCCAACTGCTCAACTTGCGAATAGTTTTCCAGAATAAACGCCGCCCGAATCGCCTTAAAAATCACCACCTCTCGAATTAAATCATTTTGTTCTTGGACCTTTGTGCCATCGTAAAACTGCGTCTTGGAAGACCATACTGTATTAACACTTTGCATTAGATAATACAGTTTATCTGCTTGTTTTTGCACATTATTATACATTGTTGATAACATATAACCCGCAATGGGATTTGTTAGAGCAAATTGCTTCAACCGGGATAACAGCACTTTATTATTTGGCCTAAAATACGGGTAAAAATATTCCTTTATTACTGACAAATAACCCCCTCCCCTGCGTAACCCGTCGATTTTAATCAATATTCTAATCATATCGTCCTTTGAATTAACCTTATCTACCAGGGATAAATATTTTTTCTCGGCCTGCTTTAGTTCACCTGAAATTAACAAGATGTCAGCAACCAACTCCTGAAGCAGTTCTGCCAACCTTCCCTGTGGATTATTATTTGCAGTGTATTCTTCAATAGATGGTATTAAACCTTCAAGTTTATTATTGCTTAATTTTAAGTGGGCAACATGGTAAAAAAAAGCAGGATTATCGGGCTGATAATCCTGGCAGGCAGCATAAAGTCGAGCGCAAACAGTATAATGAGTCCGGCAATTGCTACGGTTGATTTTATCGATTATTTCTGCCACCTGGTGGGGACAACGACGTTTAAATATGGCCTTCCGCCTAAACTTGTATTTAGCCAGTGAAATATCTCGTTCTGAAAGGGAGATGGTGGATAAAAAATCGCTCCACTGCTTAATTAACTCTGTTTCAGTTACTGGATAAATTTTTTCCAAAGAACCTTGCAAGTATGTTTGCTTGAACCTCTCAATTCCGTATTTATCGATTAAAAACCGGACAAAAGAGCCGCTTACAGTATAAACTCGACTGGCAGAAAGAGTCCAAAAACGAAATGGTTTAAGCGCCTGGGACATATCGGGCATTATATCCATACGCTTCATGGCGGCAGACCACTGATGGGGAGTCAATTCCCCAGAATCCCAATCTGCACTAACAGCAGCACCCTCCACCAATCCCATATTCAAAGAGATGGCCCGACCGCTTAGTTTCAACAGTCCGGCACCAAAATTTCCAGCAAATATGTGAGCCATTTCGTGCATCAACAATGGATGAGGGAATTCACCATAACTCAAATAAATTTCTTTGAGCCACGGTTTAGCAACCATGGTATTGCCTGCCCCCATAAGCCTTTTCTTCTCCCGGTCTGAAGGAAAAATATAGGAATTTATCTTGCCTAAAGGTTTCTCCTGAAAATATTTTGCCAAAAAACGCCAGTTCAATTCATGGTCTATCTCTAATTGTTTCTTCTGCTGGATGTTCAGAGTATTTTTCTGATAATATATAATGAAATGCTCAGTATCTATCCTGGCGCCAAGACTTCTTTGAATAAACTGTCTAGTATGGGCAAAGCCTAAATGATCTCCAAAATAGTTGTAACAAAAGATTGCAACTATTATAATTCCCACTAAGGTTTTTAATTTCCAGGACCAATCGAAATTCTTCCCTCCCCTTCGGCGGCTTTCACTGAGTTTCCAGGCGGCCAGGACTATCATAATCACGCTAAACAATATAGTGTTAATTCTGAAAAAGAGAAACGGCCATCCAACTGTTATCATCTCATCGTAAAGCGAGCCAGGAAAATAGCCAATAAAATGATTGTAGATGTTTATTATTGGCTGGCTATAAAGACGCTCTAATTCCCAACCTAGGGAGATAATAAAAACTCCAAAATATAGTATAATGGCCAATTTTCTTTTTCTTATAAATTGGTTTAACATTTCAACTAAACTGGCGGAATAAACAAGAGTTAATACAGGCATTAATATGAAAAATAGCAGGCCGTCAACATAACTGCAGGTACCTTTAACCAGGCCGTATAAGATAATAACTACCTGCGAACACAAAAGGAGAAAACCTCCTTTTAACAAAATTGCCCTTACCCTTTTGATAATGATTATTATAGCATTCCCAATGAAGGTCTCACAAGTATTAGCGGCCAGTTTTCCCTTATATTTTCGCGGAGTTATCAGCAATTCATTTAACGATGACTTTGGAACTATGAACGGGGTGGTAAGAGCGGTAAGTAAGGTCATAACCAAAGAAAATTCATATCCCCAGTCATTAAACAGGGGGATAAAAGTCAAAACTATTGCCATCGAGAGGTAGATAAAACACCAGATGTTAGCAGGTTTAATTTTATCTAATACATTTTTAAATATTTTTTTTGCCAAAACGTTAAGGTCGTGTTAATTAATATAACATGAAAGGTAAGAAGAAAACCGAACAAGTTCCCAGAGCCCGCCGGGCTGCCCGGGCACCCTTACAAAGTGAAATAATTTGTCATAACCCGGAGTGCTCTTTTAGGGCAAAAATAAAAAATATCAGCAAATCAGGAGCACTTTTTATTCTCAACCATAATTTGCAGGAAAACCAGGAATTGGATATCACTATCTCCTTTCCCAACGAGAACCAATACCAACTAAAAGGAATTGTTTCCCGCATACTCGGCCAGCCTCCTGATCAACTGATCGGAGTAAGATTCAAGTTTGACGATGACTCCAGCACTTTGCAATTTGAAAAGGACATCGAAAATTTGATGGTACAGAATTTGGGTGACATAATGTTTGAAAAACTCTTTCCCCAGTCCTAATCATAAAAAAATAAATTCTACCCACACTGTTCCGGCATAAGTTTTTCCCACTTTTTTTGCGATTCAGACTCCCTTTCTCCTTTGAACCGCGTTATTTTAACCATGTCACCAGGCGCCAGGCCATACTCTGCCGACTGTCCTCCATTGATCTCCAGCACCATTATTGCGTCTTTCTGGCTTAGTATCGGTTCCTTTGAATAGGGTTGGTTATTAGCCTCAACATTAACGATTCGGCACTGTTGATCAATAAAAATAATATCCAGGGGTAAATGGGTATTTTTCATCCAAAATGATAGATGGTGAGCAAAGGGAAAAATAAACAACATACCCTGGTCCGGCCCCAAATTTTTCCTAAACATCAAACCCTGGCGGCGATCTTTATCTTGGTAAGCCACTTCCACCTGAAAATTAATCAAACGACCACTTTGAGTGGTTATTTCTAATCCTGCCTGTTGAAGATTAGACTCAGGCGACAAAACTACGCCCCGATTTTTTTTTGATTCACCTATATTGTTGACTCCAGACTTTTTAGGCACCAACTCCCCTTTGCATCCTGCTAAAAGAAAAAACTGGATAAAAATTATTCCCGCAGCCACCAATAAAAAATATTGTTTCATAAGAAAAGAATTCCCGGTAATTCATTGCCGAGTAATTTACAATCGCTTTAGACGAAATTTATTCAAACCTCAAAGAGTCTATTATCTGGTCAAAATCTCTTTTACTTTTATCAAAAGTATTGCTATAGGAGTTCAAAGTAAAAATATACTTTCCCAATCGATATAAAAAGATTAAAAAAACTGCTCGGTTTTTCAATTTTAATTCTGATATCCTTTTATTTTCAATGAATTTAACCGGAGCATTGTACTCCACCACTATCAAGCGGGCTAAAACCCGGTTGGCTAATAAAATCTCTTTGTCGATGGGAATATAAACATTGTCCAGTTGGGGTCGGTTGCTAAAGAGTTCCTTTACCCGTTGAACCGTATCCGCCAAATCAGAAGATGGACCCGATATATACTTTAACACCAGGTCAGCGTGTCTCTCCTTTTGAACCAGGTGTAAAATCACTCCGCTCTCCCCCTCTTCTGTTAGCTTCCAGGCTTGGTCAGGATATAAAAAGGAGATACCGTAATCTAATAGATGGATACGTCCTTTGCTTTTATCCATCTTAACACGAAGGTTATTGGGAAAATTTAGAGGGAAAGAGGTACCATCCTTTTGGCCGGCAGCACAGGTCCAAAATAGGGGTAGCAAGAATAGGGGCAGCAAGAATATTCGCCCCCATCCGGAAAATAATTTCATCTCAGCATAGTCCCCTTTATAGCCCGGAAACTATCTTCCATTTATCCTGCTCTTTTTTCAATACTATACGATCCACGTCCTCTCTGGATTTCCAATAGAAACCAGTTTCTAACTCCAATTGAAATTTCAGGTTGTAAAAGTATTCTACCGCCGCTTTGTTCTCCGATTCGATTTTAATGTCTTTAATATCGATATTCAGTTTGATGGCATGCGTTTTTTTAAAAATATCCGCCCATTTCTTCTCCAAAGTTTGGTAAGTATAGTCATCATCACCAATGGTTGTGCCATTATCTTCATAAAAATCCTTGGAAATAAAAGCCATAAGTTGGGGTAAATCTTTAGTTTTAACCGCGTGCTGATAATGGTGTACCAGTTCAAATATTATCCTGGTTTCCTTGTTATCAACGATTGTAGTTCCAGGTAAATATTTTTTCATACAGCCTGATACGGTTAACACGCATGCTAAGGTAATAACCAAAAGCAGCAAGTACCTGGTTATATTTAGCCTGGTTTTGGGTGCGGCCGTCTTAATTGTTTGTTTGATACTCATCCATACCTCCATTTTTTTATTATCCAGTTCTTAGGGTCCTTAGCCCGCCAAGGCAAATACTCTATATACATTATCACTAGTTATTTTGGCAATAGTCTCAAGGCTGTTGCCGGTAATTTCCGCCACTTTCCTGGCTGTATGGACCAGGTATGAGGGTTCATTGGTTTTTCCGCGAAACGGTACTGGCGCCAGGTAGGGGCAGTCTGTCTCCAGTATTACTCTTGATAAAGGATAATCAGATACTATTTGCCGTAAACGCTCCGCAGTTTTAAAAGTTATTATACCATTAATTCCAATATAGGCATCCATCTCCAACAAATCTTCGGCTTTATGATCATTTCCGCCAAAGCAGTGAACTATAATGGCACCAAGTTTATTCCGAAAGCGCCTTAAAATATCCATAGTCTCTGACCAGGCTTCACGGGAGTGAACAATTAGAGGAAGAGAGTACTCTATTGCCAATTCTACCTGGAAAATAAAAGCCTGTTTTTGTTTTTCCGGGTCAGAAAAATTGTAGTGGAAATCCAAACCCGCCTCCCCTACAGCCACAATATTTTTATTTTTCCTAAATAATTCCTCCAGAGCAATTTGATTTTCCCGGTCCAGAATTTTCGCATCGTGGGGATGGACACCGCAGGTTGGATAAACCCGGCATCCACCTATCTTTTCTTCTGACATTTTAAGAACTTTAAAATTACCAGCCATCTCTTCGCCGGAACCTATATTAATGATAGTTTTTATTCCAGCCTCATGGGCCCGCTGAAGCACCTCTGTATGCAGGTCTGATAGTTCCCGGCAAGTCAAATGGGCGTGGCTGTCAATCAGTTCCACTTTTAATTTCCTCGCAGATAATTGATGGCTTTTTTTATTCCACCCAGACCGCTAACCCCTTTTCTGGCCAACCAGGTCATAACTTTCACTCCCCCTAAGGCCAGCACCTTCAAATAGCCATGTGTAGTTAGACCAATAATCCCGGTTTGAATTTTCACTTTAACTTGCAGGTCTGGATCTTCTTCCAACATGTGTTTAAAAAAAGTTATTCCAAATTCAGCAATATTATCAGTCTGCAGTGCAGTAATATTTTCTATCGCCCGGGGCGGAAAGGTCATGGTAAAATCCGGCTTGTTGGCCTTCCCCTCTTTCACCAGAGCCATTGTACCTTCCTTGATAAAATGATAGGCTCCTTGTGGATCATCCAATAGAACTAACTCGATCTGAGTTCCCTTTTTTATAGGCCTGGTGGCTTCTATGGCCACCTGGTTATTAGTAAAAAAATCCTGCAATATTTCAGCGCTTTTAGAGTTCATTGTTACCCCATGGTATTCTCTTTTTATTTAATCAATAAATTGATTTAGAAAAGTATACTACACCTAAAAGTGGTTGATTTCCAGAAATATTTGCTATACTGTTGCATAGTTATTTCATTATTATTTCAGATAAGATAATAAATCATGAAAAAATTATTACTGGCCACTTGTGTCTCGCTTTCAGCTTTTTTATTTTGTCATTGCGATCCGATCAAATATACCTGTGAAGATATTTTTTTATTATATTGCCAAAAAGTGGTTGCCTGTAATCATATAGAAGACCAATACCAGGACGATGCCATTACCAACTGCCTGAATAAACACCGAGATAAAGAGAATCCCTGTGGTGAAAAAACCGGCACCAGATTTTTTATCAACAATCCAGACAAATGCCCTGAGCAAATAGAAAAACTTAGTTGCCAGGATTTAACTGTTTACCAACTTCCACCCACCTGTTAGTTAGACCATCCAATGGCAACGTCCCTAAAGGGATCACCTTTCCCACAGGGATCACCTGCGGCGTCGGCCGCAGATGCGCCGCAATCGTCGCCCGCCTAATCGAATATGCTGAAGTGTACCTCTTCATCAGCCTTCTTATACCTTTTCTTAATATTATCCAGGGTTGTTTCTAAATATTCACTTTTTGGTGAAACTATCCGCGGGGTAACAAAAATCGCTAATTCCGATTTCTTGGCTGCAAACTCTCTGGACTTGAAAAACTCTCCTAAAATGGGGATATGGCCTAATCCGGGAAATTTACCAACATCTTTTTGTTCGGTATTGTTAAATAATCCAGAAATTATTATGGTTTCTCCGTGCTTTAGAGTCATGATTGTTTCGCCTTTGGTGATGGAAAAACCGTGAAATGTCCCCACCGATGCGGTCACCGCCAATGAGCGGTCTACATCAGAAACTTCCACTTCGATTTTGACGGTGATATTGCCCATATGGTCCGCCGTAGGAACGACATTTAGAATAACCCCAAACTCTTTGTACTCTACAGTGGCGGAGTTCCCGGTAATCATGGGAATGGGCACCTCTCCGCCGGCATGAAACTTGGCTTTGCCGCCAGAGGCACAGACCAGTTTCGGGCGGGACAGGATCCGGGCATACCCCTTATTGAAAATCATATCCAGGCCGATTTTTCCAGCGGCCCCGGCAGTTATATCGAGATTTTGCTGGTTCTGGCTGCCAGCTCCTACCAACGATTCCACCATGGTAAATCCAATAGAACCGTCCCCAGCTACATTGGGTAGCAGTTTGACGCCTATTTTATCCAGAGAACTGCGCTTTACCTCAACAAAATTGACCTCTATGGCCACCAGCAATTTTTCTCCAATCTTAAGGAGGTTCTCCACCTTTTCACCCATAGCGGTAGTAATCAATTCTGCCCGTTTCAACTCATCTTTTGAGCTAACCGTGCCTTCAAGAAATATTTTGGTGCCATAAACTGTAGCCACCACATTTATCAAACCGGCCTGATGAAGGATATTATTCAGTTGCTCTGCCACTACCCGTTTGGCATCGGAGCTGAGTTTGACAAAAGAAACCACCTGATTGTAAATTTTGGCGATTTCTCTGGACCTTAAATAGTCTTCGGTAGTAAGGGCGTGCCCATCCATCACTACCTTTTCACCCACCAACCTGATGCTGATCCCCTCCCGGTCACCTAACATTTTCGAAATTTCCGCCTGTAACGACTTTGGATCCCGGGCCGATACCTTTATATAAAAGGATTCCTGTTCCCCGCTCTTTTTCCATATAATTAAGGTGGTTTTTCCCACGCCAACCCCGGTGACCAGAACCTGGTTAGTTCCCAGGGGCTTTACATCAGCCACGCTGGGGTTGCCGATAGCCACCTTTTGTATCCCTTTTATTTTTAATACTTTTTGTCGGCCTCCCACCAAATAGATAGTGCCGGAAGAATTTTCGCCAAACCTGCGCCTGGAATCGGCCGGCTCAACCACAATAATCAGTAAAAACAAAATCGCGGCAACCATTGACAAATAGTGAATATTTCTTTTCATAATTTTCCGTTTCTTAATAACTTCGTGAAAACTCTTTGGGACTTAACAGTTTAATATGATTAGACAAAATTGTCAACCAAAATGTTTCCCCACCACAGTCAACATGGTTCCTAAAAAAATAGCCGGTCCATAAGGTAAATAGATTTTTTCCGATTGTTGCCAGAGTTTTTGGCGCCGCTGAGGTGAAAACGTAAAGACTAAAAGCAAAACCGCCCTCTTTATAGTGGACAGCAATTTACCCTTTATTGCCAAGAGCAAAATAGCAAAAAATCCCCCAGAAATAGCGGTTAAGGCCAGAGCGGTTATAGCGCCCGGCCATCCTAAAAAAGCACCCACTGCGCCCATTAATTTCACATCGCCTGGTCCCAGACCCTCTCCCCAAATATAAAACATGGCAAAGATTAAAAAACAAAAAACCATATAACAGTCCATTGAGCAATATTCCACCAACCATAGCCGGCATGGTCAGCCAATTGTAAATCTTCCTGGAGCGTAAGTCGAAGATCATCCCCGCCAGCACCACCAACAAAATTATTATGTCTATTAGTAAAGAAGGTAGTTCCATCGTAAAAGGAACCTATTTTCCAAGCATAGCCGCCATTATTCTGCTTACCACATTTCCCACCGGCGGAATGGCACGGGATAGAAAACCCAGGTAGTTAAAAAAGTGAACCATTTCAACTTTTTTCTGTTTGGCAATAGCCTTGGCAATTATTTTAGCCACTGTCTGCGGTTTTTGAGAATAAAGGGGCAGAAGTTTTATAGAAAGTTTGGCGCCCAGGGAATGAGTATCCACGTTATTGTAAAAGCCGGTATCCACCATGTAGGGATAGACAGTGGTGACCATAATATTATACTTTTTCAACTCGTAGTAAAGTATCTCCGAGATGCTGCCCAAAGCCAATTTAATAGATGCATACGCACCCCAGGTGGGTAACCTGAAAAAAGCCTGGCCGGAAGATACATTGACAATGTGGCCCTGCCCTCTTTTGATCATGGCGGGTAAAAAAGTGTATATGTGGTTCAGACTCCCCATCAAATTAACATCTATTAATTTTTCCCAGGTTTCAAAGTCGGTATCAGCCAATTCTCCGTGATGCCCTACTCCGGCATTGTTAACCAGGATATCCACAGCCCCCACTTCTTTCTCTATCTGACCCGCAATTTCCTCCACCTGCTGTCGGTCAGATACATCAACCTGAAAATGGTGAATGTGAGCAGAGGTAGATTTTAATTGACTGGAGGCTCGCTCCAAATCATCGGTCCTGATATCGATTAACACCAGAGTATTTCCATTAACAGCCAACTCCCTGGCCAAGTAAAAACCTATACCTCTGGCCGCTCCGGTTATCAAAATGGTTTTGTTCTTGATCTTAGCCATGTTTACCTCAAAAATTGGTGGAATTGGTGGAATTAAAAGAAAAATCACATTTTAATTTAATTTGTTAAAATATTTTACATTTACCTTATGTTTTTTGCAAGCATCTTTCAATCTTATGTTGCCAATAAAGCCTATTTCAGATATATGGATGACATGGCATACAAAGGATACAAAAATTACCGTGGCAAAAATGATTACACCAATAAACGGCGGCCGGCGCGAAAAGATCAGTGGAATAGAAGAAAAAAAGACCGGAGTAAAAAAACTATATTAGATATAGAACCCAAGCCTCAGGTTGACCGGAACCTGAGGCTTGAGTTCTATATCT
>CAZTWC010000095.1:0-12247 GCA_964617105.1 uncultured Myxococcia bacterium | reverse complement strand
TTCCTTTTAAATCAGCATCAGCCGCCATCAAAAAAATCACCTCCTCCAGGAGTTGGTCACATTCAACCTTACTGGTTTCCAACTGGAGGTGGCGGGCAAAATCTAGAAACTGGTTAACTACCTTTTTCAAGTAGTCCATCTCTCGGGTGATCCGGGCTAAATACTTGAGTTTATCTTCCCCGTCTGCCTTAATCTCCTCTGCCAGCATCCCACCAAAAAGTTCCATGCCTCCAAGAGGATTACGCACCTCGTGGGCTATTCCAGACAGCATCATCTGCATTCTCTGGTCCCGCTCCAGGATATTACTCCTCATCTCTTCGAAGCGCTGAGCCAAAAAACCGATCTCGTTGCTGCTGTTCACCTTTAAGGTCTGTTGAAAATTACCGTGGCCAATAGCCTGGACAGATTTAACCAACTTATTTATCGGCTTAACCAGGGCAGCAGAGATAATCATGGTGATTAGCATCACCGCCATCATCCCCAGAGCTCCCCAAAAAAAGAAACTGCCGGCAAATTTCTCCAGGGTGATGAAAAAACGGGCGCTTCCGTCAGCCCCTATGGCGCCGATTATTTTCCCTTGCCTGTCTTTTATGGGCGCATATCCGGTCTTATATTTTTTGCCGTCCTCACCGTTAAACAGTATACTGGCGGCCAGGTGACCATTAAAAACCTTTTTCAATTCATGGCGGTCAAACTCCAATTTTAAATACTTAAAACCTATGGGCATTTTTCCGGCCCCGTCTACCAACACTTTCTGTTGCCGATCAAAAATTATAAATCGCTGAATTCCCGTGTTTTTTTGCATACTGACCAGTTTTTTCTGCAGATTTCGATAGAGCCGGGTATTTTCATCACCTGGACGCAACTGGACAGCAGTGTAAAGACGGCCCAGGGTCACCACCGATTGTGCAGCCAGAACCAAACGCTGGCCCAACTCTTCTTCCAGGCTATTCCGGGTTAAAAGATAGGTAAAAAGACCGATCGCAAAAATGATCAGCAAAAAGGGAAGAAGAAAAGCCAATAAAAGTTGGCTACGAATTCTGAATCTTATAGTATACGCCATAGCGGCAAAAGAACCCTAATTCCAGGATTGGGTTTGGAGGGTCTTGAGGTTAAATCTCTGTAGAATCTCGCCAAAAGGATAAATGATATAAAGATCATCTCCGGTTAAAAACAGCCGCCCGGGCATACCGTTTTCACCCAGGTAATAATGGGCCTTATCCATATTACTGCTGCCTATCATTTTAAAATAACTGCCCCGGGCCGGTCCCTTCTCCAGACCCCACTTGTCACTGTCTATTTCGATTTTAAAAGGCCAATCCGCCGGAGATTTGCCTTCAGCCATCCTGCCCACGTACCCACTAACAGTGCCCACCAATAGATAGTTATCCGGAGGCAATATATCAAAGTAAACCCTGCGGTCTTTAGGGGTCTTGCTCTGGTTTTCAAAACCACTCCAATCGGTAAAGCAGGTGAGATCCAGAGATGTGGTTGAGTCTAAATCTAATTTAAGACTATCAATCATCCCTTTATCTTCGCTAAACTCGGCAATAGCAAACTCAGCCCTCTCCAATTTTTTACCTCCCACCTCTTTGTTCTCCTCAACCAAAGAGAGATAATCCTGGCATTTTTTGGTTGGTTTAGAAGAAAAACCGCCAAAAATCACCACCTTATCGCCTTTTTTTATGGGAAACAAGTTGCCCTTAATAGGATCGCCCTCGATCTTTAATGACCCATCGGCGCTCAATTTTCCCTCACGCCTGGTACCTGGAAATACCCCTTCGTATATCAGCTTCCACTCCTCATCCTCCAACTGGGCTGAATCATCTACCTCCACCTTAATCAACTCTGAAAAATCGAGATCAACAGCAGAGGTTATCTCTTCCTGGCCCGCCTTCCGTTCCTCCTTCATCCGCACAGTTTCACCCGCAAAACTTGTTAACTCGACCTGACTATAATTGGCGAGGAAGGTGGTCAGCCGGAAAGATATCCCCGCAGTAGCCAATTGTTGTTTATTTGAACCATCACCCTGACTGGCAATGATAAAGTGGAATATCTCCCCTTTATAAGGTTGATTCAACTGGGCTCTTCCCTGAAAACCGCTCCGTGAGCCATTGACAGCAAAAGCACCCTCCACCCGAAAGGCCAAATCCATTTTTTTCGGCAGACAGGCGGCTGTAGGGGCGTCTGCTAATACGATCTGGTTGTGACTCACTGCAGCCACTGGATAATCATTCTTCTCTTTTTTGCATTCCTTGTTTTTCTGGCCCAGGTTTTTAATTTGTACCACATCCCCAACCTGAAGAAAACCAGACAGGTTTATCTCCTGAGCCAACGATTTACCCTCAAAAGTGATCACTTTTCCGCTAATGGAAATGGCGTCTTCAGACAGTTGAGAAAAGGGGATCGCGCCATTGTAAGTGATATTCCATATCTCATCCAGCACCAAAGAGGGACTGGCTATCTCTATCTCTTTTATTTGCAGTCGCTTATGCCATTCTTGTTCAGGAGAGATGCCCGGCTTAGTGCCGTCTTGGGCATTATCATCTGGAGGCACAGGCACCAACTTTCCCTTTAAATGAAGTTGGGGCTCACCAATTTCCGCAATCAGGGTTTTGTCCACCAGACGATGGTTGATTGGATCCACCACATAAAGATTGCCATTACTGTTGCTTATCAGCACCGCGGGCCTGAGTTCCATAAAATTCCACTGTCCGCTGAGCATCTCCCGATCCAGGTATTTATCCACCCTGAACCTGCTCATACCGGCATAAACCAGATCCTGGTTCCAGCCCGGCAATTCGATACTCACTATTTTGCCTTTCCTTTTTAAAAATTTTCCCGCCAACGCATCAAAAACCAACAACTTATTGCTCTCTTGCAACTGCAGGTAAATGCTATTTTTCCCCACTGTATACATCGTCCTCACCTGGCTCCCCACCTCAATTTTAGAAAGCCAGTCCTGTTGATCCTTACACTGATAATTAGCCTTTTTTAAGTTTATCTTGGCCAATTGACCTTTATCCCCGTGGGCGATAAATAGTTGTTCTTTAGACACGGTAAGAGCGGTTGGTAATCCCAATTGGCAAAAATGTCCCAACTGTTTCTCTTCCAAAATATCTACCACTGCCACCTGTCCACAACTTAGTCCGATATAGGCCAGAGGACGGCCGCTGCCGGGCTCTTTACCAAGAGCAATATTTCCCGGGCTGGCTATATCCTGGGAATCCAAACAGGTCAATTTTAGTTTACGGCTCAAATGTTGGGGGCTAAAGTATCCCCTGGTTACCAGCCGCCAGGCATCGATAATTTGAAGATAAGGTTCACCGGCGCTAAGAACCAATAATCTATTTAACTGTTCCCACTCACTTTGATAAACCTCCAGTATATCGGGTTTGATCAGCAAGGGTATACTGAGAGGATAATAGCCCGTACCATGCTCTCGCAAATACTCACTTTTGGTCAGGTTGATTACCCTGAGTTGACTGTTGTTATTATTGGTAATAAAAGCGTATGTTTCTTGCTGGTCTGCCTGAATATCTCCATCTTGAACTCCCTGAGAAAAAGATAAAATACCCAGATCCCCCGGCACCTCCATCATTCCACCTCCGGTTAGTACCGATTGCTCGCAACCGGCCAGGAGAAACAAAGCCAAAAATGACGTTCCGAGAATTAACTTGGTCCAGTAAAACATAATTTAAGATCCAGTTTAATTGCTGATTTTAGCTACCAATTTGTGTTCTGCCCCACTTTTTGGGCTGATATCTATTATGCTGATGGTAGAATCTTCAAAATTGCTGACATACAATTTTTTGTGCTGATAGTCAACGGTCAGGTCAAAGGGACCGTCTCCTACCTCTTCGATTATATTGACTACCTGGTAAGTATTGGCATCAATTACCAAAACCTGATCCTGTCTAAAAACTGAAACATAGAGAAGATCATTTGCACCCTGCTTCTCTTGCCGCAAATATAAAGCAAGTTGTGAAGGTTCTCCATTTAAAGCCACCGCACCCAACACCTGATACCTTTTGTCTGCACCGGTCTGTTCAGGCTGGAAAGGTATTTTGACCGCCATCAGGGCATCGGGAAATGAACTGACCGCAAAAAGCCGGCCATCTGGATGAATAATAATATCTCTAAAAGAGGTGTTCTGGTTGTATCCATAGGCTATCTCAATGATATCTCCCATTGGTGGCCTCTGTAAAAAAGAGGATTTCAGATCAAACATCAGCAAGTAGTTGTAAAAACGGCTGGCTACATATAAGTTTCCCTGGGCATCAACTTCCAGGTTATTGGCTCCCAGGGAAGAAAAAAGATTCAAATATAACATCTCCCCAGGCTGCAAAAATTTTTGGCTATTAATCCCTAACACCCGATTGGCCAACAAACCGGAGATAAAAATATATTCCTGGGAATCTCCACCATTACACTCATATTGATATCCCTGAGGCGTTAGTTTGGAAGTCCGTCCATCCAGGCATCCCACCTTCACCCCTATGGGATCAACAAAACCTATCTGTTCAACATCCTCTTCCCCCTCATTTAAAAAAAGCCGGCGGGAATAGGGGGTCACCTTTTCCGAGACCGGTTTTTGACATTTTTTATCCTTAGAGTCTGAGTTGCATATCAGGTGAGGTGATGCTTGATGATCCACCTTAATCCGGTATAGTAAATTCTCCTGCCGCACTGGCAAATAGAGGTAGTCTCCGTTATAACTCTGCTCTAAAAAACCGGCAAACGATTCTACTTCAACGGTTGAATCTTCCAAGATGGTAGAGCGGTAATATAGTCCCCCCTCATCCATCCGTTTAGACTCCTCCACCTCCTTTATACGCCGATCTAAAAGCGCCAGATCAACAACTTTTACTGTACCTCCTCGATAGTTGAGGTCAAAGTTAGCCGAAGCCACAAAAAGCAAATCACCTTTTCTATCTATGGTAATACCAGTGGGAAAATGAAATTGTCCCACCGGCGGGGGTATTTTGAATTGGTTAGAACAGTTGAACAGTAATACCAGGGCGGGTAGGATTAAACTACAAAGCCGTAAATTTTTCATTTTTTGTTAAGACCTCATCCGATCATCTTGTTGACCGCCACAATAATTTCATTGTAGTCAAAGGGTTTTTTTATGTATCGCCACCTATCAAAAGTTTTTAAAAATCCCAGGTCATCCAAATCCATAGCGGAGATCACTATTACCGGCAAATGGGGATATAGGAGTTTGGTTTTTCTAAGAAAATCGAGGCCTCCCATTTTGGGCATCTGCTGGTTGGTTATAATCATACCCACGTTTATCTGGGTTAATAGTTTGTATGCCTCTAATCCGTTAGCCGCAATAAATATTTTGTATCCCCTATTGGTGAGTAAAAGTTTCAGCATATCGGTAATGGCGACGTCGTCATCCACCACTAAAAGTGATTTTTTGTTCTTAATTGGAGAGTGATACTGATAAAAGAGACGGATATACTCTTCAATGGAGGCACGCAAACTTTCGGAAGATTCGACAAACTCGACCCCAAACCCGGTAAGTTGATTCTCGGTGTTATGCCAGATAATCAACCCCCTGATAATATGGACACCGTCAAAATATGGCAACTTAAATTCTAAGTCTACCTCCTGGCCGGTTGGCATGGGGTTTTCCGAATAGATGAATATTCCGGTGCGAGAAATATCCCTGGTGTAATATTCCTGAGATCTGCCATCGCTATCCTTTATTTTGACGGTGATGTTGAGGGGTTTTCTCTCTTCGCAACGGCCAAAATGACTTTTCTCCATCTCCTTAACTTCGAATTGTTCTTCCAAATAATCCAGCAGGTCATCCTCAGGCTCCATATTTTCTCCGCACTTTGGACATACCGGCGATTGATAATCAAATTTCTCCCGGGTCAACTGATTGAATTCCAGGAACTCTATGGCCTCACAATCACAGTGGGTACAATAATTCTCTATAATTATTGACTTTACCGCACAATTTTTCATGGTTTCTTCAATAGCAGCGAATTGCTCCACCATTATTGGAGAACAACGATGAAGAATCATGGTCTGCTCCAAAGAACTGACCAGATTTATCCAAGAGCGAACTCCAAAGGAGTTTATATAAATTACATTTTCCAAATCCAGATGACGGATCTTCTCCCTCTTTATCAGTTCAATTGCACTACTCATATCGGAGTATTCATCGATAATACCGATAAATTTAAGTATATCTCGGTCGTAATAGATATTAAATCGTGACATTGAAGTCCTGCTGAATGATAGATTAACTGGTACCTAACATCAGCAACTACCTCGGTCCGCGAGCCAGTTACTGATGTTAGGTGGTAAAAAATCTATGGGCAGACTCTTTACCAGTTAAATAGTTATTACTTTTTCTCTTCCAAAACTGCATGCGCGGCAGCCAATCTAGCGATAGGCACCCTATAAGGAGAGCAGGAAACGTAGTTGAGGTTGATGCGGTGACAGAATTTCACCGAAATCGGCTCACCACCATGCTCACCGCAGATCCCCACTTTGAGATCCGATTTGACCGAACGCCCTTTGCTGACAGCGATCTCCATCAACTGGCCAACGCCATCGATATCTATACTGACAAAAGGATCTTCGGGCAGTACTTTTTTCCCTACGTACTCGGGCAAAAATCTTCCAGCATCATCGCGGCTGAGGCCAAAGGCAGTCTGGGTCAAGTCATTGGTGCCAAAGGAAAAAAAGTCGGCATGACAAGCGATCTGGTCGGCTGTCAGGGCAGCCCTGGGCAATTCGATCATGGTGCCCACACAATACTCGGCATCCACCCCATAGTCTTTTTTAATCTGCTCAGCAATATCAACCACTCTTTTACGTAAAAAACTCAATTCTTTGTCAACCGCAACCAGAGGGATCATTATCTCGGCAACCACCTTGACATTGTCCTCTTTCTGCACTTCACAGAGCGCCTCCATGATGGCGGCGGCCTGCATATCGTAAATTTCCGGATAGGTCACACCCAACCTGCAACCCCGGTGTCCCAGCATGGGATTAAACTCGTGCAGAGTGTCGTTCTTGTCTTGCAAAGTTTTAAAATCAACCCCCATTTCAGATGCCAACTCTCTCAACTCATCATCGGTTTGGGGCAAAAACTCGTGCAAAGGCGGATCCAACAAGCGGATATTAACTGGAAATCCGTCCATGGCTTTAAATATGCCTTTGAAGTCGTTTTTCTGCATGGGTTTGAGAATTTCCAAAGCCTGACGACGACTCTCCAGGTCATCGGCCAAAATCATCTTGCGGACCGCCGCAATCCGATCTTTCTCAAAAAACATATGCTCGGTGCGGCAAAGGCCGATTCCCTGGGCGCCGAATTCCCGGGCCACCTGGCTGTCTTTGGGAGTATCGGCATTGGTCCTCACTTTGAGACGCTTATATTCATCCACCCAGTTCATAAACTCATAGTACTCATCGGTAAAGCCTACCTCAATCATGGGCACCTGGCCTTTATACACTTCGCCCTTGGTTCCGTTTAAGGTGATATATTCACCCTTTTTGAACACTTGGTTTCCCACCGAGAACTGCTGGTTTTCGTAATCAACCTTAAGGGCGCTGCAGCCGGCCACGCAGCATTTACCCATGCCCCTGGCCACCACTGCAGCGTGAGAGGTCATTCCGCCGCGGGCGGTAAGGATTCCCTGGGCCACGTTCATGCCGTGAATATCGTCAGGCGAAGTTTCCAACCTGACCAATATCACCTTCTCGCTGGCCCCGGCTTGCTCGGCCTCGTCTGCAGTAAAAACTATTTTGCCGCAGGCTGCGCCCGGAGATGCAGCCAAACCGGAACAAATCTTGGACTTGGGCGCCTTGGGGTCCACCTGAGGGTGAAGAAACTGGTCCAACTGCTCCGGTTCCACCCGTAAAATAGCAGTTTCACGGTCAATCATCCCCTCTTTTTCCATATCTACCGCTATTTTCACCGCTGCTTGCCCGGTACGTTTACCGGTCCTGGTTTGCAGCATCCAGAGTTTGTTATTCTCTATGGTAAACTCGATATCCTGCATCTCTTTATAGTGATCCTCCAACTTCAGATAAATAGCCTCCAATTCCTTATAGATAGAGGGCATTATCTCTTCCATGGAGGGTAATTCATTTTCACTGCTCTTGTTCACTGGTTGGGGAGTTCTAATTCCTGCCACCACATCCTCACCCTGGGCATTGACCAAAAACTCGCCGAAAAATCTTTTCTCGCCGTTGGCCGGGTCCCGGGTAAAAGCAACGCCGGTAGCGCAATCTTCACCCATATTGCCGAATACCATAGTCTGCACATTTACCGCAGTTCCCATATTATCGGGAAGTTTGTGGATACGCCGGTATTCCACCGCCCGTTTAACATTCCAACTCAAAAACACCGCATCGATGCCGGCCCACAGTTGCTCCATAGGATCAGTGGGGAAATCCTCGCCCAATTTATCCCGGTATATGGCTTTGTACTTCTCCACTAATTTTTTCATATCAGCGGCAGAGAGTTGGTTATCAAATTCAACTCCCCTCTCTTCCCGCATTTTTTCCAGTTCGTGCTCCATATATTCAGAATCCAGCCCCTTAACCACGTTGCTGAACATCTGAATAAACCGGCGGTAACTGTCGTACGCGAACCTTTCATCATTGTTCTTGTCAATTATCCCCTGGATAGTTTCATCGTTGAGCCCGATATTAAGCACGGTGTCCATCATGCCTGGCATACTGATTTTTGCCCCGGAACGCACCGATAGCAGCAGCGGATTTTTAGGATCGCCGAACCTTCTCTCGCCCATGGCCTCTTCCACTTTGCGCAAATTGGCCAGCACATCTTCTTTCAACCCAGGATCATACTGCCGGTTATTTTTGTAAAAATCGGTACATACCTTGGTGGTAATGGTAAATCCGGCCGGCACCGGAATCTCCATACTGGTCATCTCGGCCAAATTTGCGCCTTTGCCACCTAATAAGGTTTTCATACCTGCATTACCTTCAGCTACACCATTGCCAAAAAAATAAACACTCTTTTTCATAACTTTAACTCCTTTTGTCTCCCCCGGATTTATGAAGGGGTTGATATCTGTAAAACAGAAAAATCGGCTATTTGCATAAACAACTCCCCAATGGATTGCAGTAATGCCAGCCTATTATTCTTTAATTCAATATTTTCGTCCATAACCATTACATGATCAAAAAAATCATCCACCGCTGGCTTGAGAGTAACTATCACCTCCAGCGCCTCCTTAAACATCTCCTGGTCCAACCAGGATCTAACCACCTGCCTGGCTTCCAAAAAGCGGTCCGCCAATTCTTTTTCCTCCTTTTCCTGCAACCGTTCCCTTAAAAACAAACCAGGTTTCTCCCCCTTAATAATGTTCATTACTCGTTTAAAAGCCACTGCCAAGTCGGCAAAATCTGGACACTTGCGCCTATAGTTATCTAAAATCTCAATTTTTTTAAACAGGTGAATCAGATCATCATCCCTGCTCTCAATATGACCCGGGCGATTTAAAGCTTTCATCACCGCCTTAATTATATCGGTAGGATAACCCATATTTTGCATATCGCCAATAAAACGGGTTTGAAAAAAACCATGCACCGCCTCAATCCACTTTTCCTGTGTCAATTTTGGTTTAATCTCCTTTTGCAGTCTCTCTACCGCCCAAAGGATCATCTGCCCCAGAGAGAGATGATATTGATGATGGCGCATTGTTCTGATCACTGCCAGGCACTGTCTCCTCAAAGCAAAAGGGTCCGCCTGTCCGGTGGGGCTTTTACCGATGCCGATTATAGCGGTTATAGTATCCAGCCGGTCGGCGATACCCACCAGGGCTCCGGGGTGATTCTCTGCCAAATCATCTCCTGCAAATCGCGGCAGATAGTGCTCGAATATCCCTTTGGCCACCGCTTCCTCTCCGCCTTGATGGAGATGATACTCTCTACCCATAATCCCCTGTAATTCAGGAAACTCACCCACCATACCGGAGAGCAGATCCGCCTTGCACAGTAACGCGGTATTCTCTACCTCGCCTGCCAACTGGTGCTGGCCGGAAAAAAGTTTAGCACACAAAATTTGAGCCAGAGATTTGAAACGTTCCATTTTAGCGTAGCTGGTGCCCAACTGGCGATGGAAAACCACCCCTTTGAGCCCTTCAACCAATTGGCTAAGGGGTAATTTCAAATCCTGGTGATAATAAAAAACGGCATCTTCTAACCGGGCTCTAATCACCCGCTGGTTACCATTGATCACTACCTGATCATCACGGGGTATATTGTTGCTGAAAAAGATAAAGCGGTTGATCAAATTATCTGCACCATCTTTAACCGGGATATATTTCTGGTGGGTCTTCATCACCGAGATTAATACCTCCCTGGGAAGTTTGAGGTATTGCTGGTCAAACTCTCCCTGCAAAGGATGTGGATATTCCAACAAAAAATTAATCGTTTGCCAAAGGGTGTCTTCATGGTCAATGGCAACCTGGGCCCCATTATTTTGAGAAGCCAATTTGGCAGCCATATCCCTGATTTTTTCCCCTCGCAGCCGGTGATCTACTGCGACAAAGCGTTTTTGACAACTATCCAGATAGTCGGTCAAACCGGTAACCGGAAACTCTTCCGGCGCCATAAAGTAATGACCTCGTGAACGGTTTGCGCTTTCCACTCCATTGAACTTCATCTTAATCACCTGGCTACCAAACAGGGCCAGGAGCCAGTGAACAGGCCGGGCAAAATCTTCGCTAAAATCAGCCCAACGCATCCGTTTTCTAAAGTGGAGTTTTCTCAATATCAACGATAGAATATCCGGCAAGATATCCACTGTTTTCCGGCCGGGCTTAAAAACCTGGGCAGCCACATGCTCCCCCTTCTTGCCCTCTATTATTTTCAAATCTTCTGGTTTAACCCCCCGGGAACGGGCGAACCCCATACCCGCTTTGGTAGGTTTTCCTTGCTCATCAAAAGCCACCTTGGCTGCCGGACCTATTACCAGGTTGTTTTCATCTTCTTGTTGTATAGGTAGCCTGGCGTAGAGTACCATCCGCCTGGGGGTACCAAATACTTTTATCGAATTGGCCACTTCATCTGTCAGATTACTCGCTTTTCCCTCTTTCTCTCCAATAATCAAGCGATTTAGCCGGCATTGCCGGCTAAAAATGTCGGTCATATCCTGCAGAGCCCGCAGCATAAACTCACTGGGCATCTCTTCGCAGCCGATCTCAAAGAGAAATTCTCCGGTTTTTATTTCTGACTCTGATGTTGCCATTTTGACTTTTCTCGTAACTCTAAATACCCATGCGCACACCCCTTAGCCATCTCTCTGACCCGTAAAATATAGTTCTGTCGCTCGGTCACGCTAATGGCTCCCCTGGCATCCAACAAATTGAAAGTATGAGATGTTTTCAAACAATAATCATAGGCCGGAATCACCAACTCCTCTTCCAGCAAACGCAAACACTCCTTCTCGTAACTGTTAAAAAGTTGGAAGAGCATCTGGCAATCCGCTTTTTCAAAGTTGTATTTGGAGAACTCCACCTCATCTCGGTGGTGGATCTCACCATATTTTATTTGCCCACCCCAATTGAGATCATATACATTGTCCTGGTTTTGTAAGTACATGCATATCCGCTCCAATCCGTAGGTCAACTCCACACTCACCGGTTTTAAATCAAGGCCGCCGGCCTGTTGAAAGTAGGTAAACTGGGTTATCTCCATCCCATCCAACCAAACCTCCCAGCCCAGTCCCCAGGCCCCCAGAGTAGGAGATTCCCAGTCATCTTCTACAAAACGGATATCGTGATCCATAAAATCGATATCCAAAGCCTGCAGACTTTCCAGATATAATTTTTGCACATTCACAGGAGACGGCTTCAAGACCACCTGAAACTGGTAGTAGTGCTGCAACCGGTTGGGATTTTCACCGTACCTGCCATCTGTAGGCCGTCTGGATGGCTCTACATAAGCCACTCTCCACGGTTCAGGACCCAATACCCGTAAAAAGGTTGCCGGGCTAAAGGTACCCGCTCCCATTTCGATATCGTAAGGTTGATATATAATGCAACCTTGCTGTGCCCAAAACTGCTGTAAATTTAATATTACTTGTTGAAATTCCATAATCGGAGAATTTTATCATTTATCAATAATAATGTCAATCACGCCCTGGGGGCTCTAATCCTTTTTCTCCTCCCGCAACCGGGCAACTTCGGCCCTGGTCAAACTCTGGAAGTTGATAGTCCGGTTCCGCCCTTTCTCCTTGGCTCTATAT
>CAZTWC010000094.1:234-12420 GCA_964617105.1 uncultured Myxococcia bacterium | reverse complement strand
AGCCAGCGGGAAGAGGTAAAGATCGTTTATATTCTTCTGGATGACGACCAAGATCAATGCTCTATTACCGTAGATTACTCTACGGATGGAAACAACTACCAACCCTGTACGCTAGTTCAGGGTAAAGGGGATGGGGTGTCCGGCCTGCAGGCCAACCAAAAAGGGGCTATATTTTCTTTAGTTTGGGACAGCCTTATTGACCTGGGTCAAATCCGCTTTGAGAATGTGACTATAAAAATAACTCCCAGCGACCAGGCCGCTGGTTTGGAAAAAGTTAGCGCGCCCTTTGTGGTTAATAATCAGACTAACCAGACTCCCCAGGTGGTTATTGAGCCTCTGGAAAACAATATCGCCTCTGGAGATATTCTACTCGATTACCTGGTTAAAGATGTGGAATCAAATACAGCAGAAGTCAAACCTGAGATGAAGTATACCACCTTCTCCTATGCTCAATGCACTGCCGCTGCTGCCAGCCAGCCCATAGTCAACCTTACAACCTCACCCCTGGGAGAGCCGGGGAAATATTTATGGGACAGTGAAGACCAACTCACCGGAATTCGGGATGAAAATGTATTTGTACGCTTTATGGTTAAAGATTTTGCCAACGATTTTAATGAAAATAATAGCGATATCATGGGCCCATTTATTGTGGATAACAGCGGAAATAACACCCTCCCAGAGGTGTTATCCATCAATACCCCAACCAATATAGAGTCGGGTAATGTAGTGTTGAGATATACCATTAAAGATCAACAGAGCGATCCTTTGAAGATTCAAATCCAATACAAGACTCAGAGCGGCAGTTTTTATCTTCCTTTAACTGCCGCTAAGGTTGATAATCCCCAACTGGTTGGTATTGCCAATTTACTATCCTCTCCCACTGGGGTTGAGCACTTTTTTACCTGGGACAGCGTTGCCGACCTGGGTCTCTCCAATAAAGTAGGTATTCAGGTGAGAATAATTCCCAGCGATATCTCAACCGGTGCCCCCACAGAATCGAATCTGTTTTATGTAGACAACAGCGGCTCATCCATCCCCTATGTTAGCATCGAGCCCATCCAGCAAGATCAGCGGGGCCTGGTGGAAGTGGATTATACTCTGGTGGAAAGTAAGCATACTCCTATGAATATTTTGGTTGAATACAGTTTGGACAATAAAACTTATTTTCCCTGCTCAATGGCCGAGGGTGGTGACGGTAACAGCAATTTATCTACTTCGGCCCAGGGAGATGAGCACAACTATATATGGGATAGTTTCAAGGATTTGGGATTTAGTCTCTATAATGAGGTGTTTTTAAGAATTACTCCTTTCAATCTGCAGAGTACCGGGTTGTCTGCCACCACTGGCAGTTTTATCTTGAACAATATAAATACCGCTCCAGAGATAATATTGATAGGTCCCTCCGGCACTCTGAAAGGTGATATGATGTATAAATTCACCATTAAAGATGCAGAAAAAGACCCAGTTGATTTAGATCTTAGTTACGCCTATGTTCCTTTGCTGGAAGGGCGCAGTTTATCAGCCCTTACTTTGGCAGATTTAAGTCCCTCAATGGATAAATTGGCATCCTCTCCCCAGGGGGTTGACCACTATTTTCTCTGGGACAGCCAGAAAGATATTGGTGATTATTTGGCCAGGGTAGTTATTCGGGCCATACCTTCAGATATATTCAAAGGGGAGGAACAAATATCAGAGCCTTTTATTGTGGATAACTCTAAACCCAAAGTTGAGATTAGTAACATATCTTCTCCCGCCGGTCTACAACAGGGAGATGTAGAGATAAAATTTACTTTGAAATCTGCTGAGCCTACGTTATGCAGTTTAGCGGTATATTACCTTTATAAACATGACCCCCTGGTTCCGGAAACCATGGTGCCGGCTGCTATTAAAAATGGCAAGATTCACGATTTCCAGGCTACCTTAACGGGAATTCAGAATTCTATTATATGGGATTCCGCCTTTGACCTGAACGACAGGTGTTATAATCAGGTTCGGTTGAAGATTGTTCCTTACAATCCAGAATTTGGTATCGAGGGATATACCGGGAATTTTTCGGTTAATAATAGTAGTTTGAGTTGTAATTGAGAGGGAAAAGGTTATGACTATGAAAATATGGTCCACAAAAGGTTGGTTTTATTATTTTGTTCTTCTGTTGGTGGTAATGACCATGGGCTTTAGTTGCGCACCAACCAGGCCAGAGGATGATTCATCCTCCAGTTCCGATTTCAACCAACAGAATATTACACCAGAAATCAAAGAGAAATTTGCCAGGGAGAAGAGATACAAACCGCCTACTCCGGAGGGGTACTATTCTCGACTAAATAATCAAAAAAGTTTATTGGATCAGAGAGCATTATCTTCACAAACACCATCTGGATTAGCAAATATTTCTTTACCTAAAATTAAATCATTAGAACGTTTTGGCATCCTTGACGACCGCACCAAAATCGAAAAATTACCGGGCGGTAAGCGGGTTGCATTTCTAAGTGCTGGCCCCACCTATTTTCAGGATGATGAAGGTAATTGGAAAGAGATAAAGCCATTCATAAAACCAATATTGTCATCACAAAAAAATCAAAAGGAATACCAATATGTCAATTTAGAAAATGGCTTAAAGAGTTATTTTAAAGAGTTTTCCGGTTCAGATCATTTGGTTGTAACTCAAAAGAGGGAAAAACCTAAAGTTAAGTGGGGATCTAGCCGTCTTCAGATTCTGGATGATAAGGATCAGGTTATCCGCCAACAAAAGGCAGGCAGGGTAAGAGGAGAGATACTATCAACGCCGCTACCTGAGATAAATCGCCTGGTATTTAGAGAGATTTATGACCAGGTGGACCAGGAGATCAATGCTGACTACAACTTGCTTAAAGACAACTATTTGGTAAAGAGCCTCCCCCGGGGAATAACCAAAGGGGGTAAAATGGTGTTTGAATCCAGATTTAAAACTCAACTTTTGGTGAGGACGAATGGAAAGGAGATTAAAGAGCAGCAGACCATAATAGAATCCGATTTTATTGAATTTATCGATCAGCAGGGGCAAACGGTTTATGCAATTATGCCGCCGAAGATTTTTGAACAGGTTCATCGTTACAACTGGACAATGGGGAAATATACTGTTCAACGGCTGGATGAATATAATTATATTATAAATACGGTGGTAAATGCCGATTGGTTGTTGGATGCTAAGCGACAGTTCCCAGTGGTAGTTGATCCCACTTTGGAGATACCTTCCTACAGTGGTTGGCAGGTAGGTGGTAATATAGATTTGTTCGGGTGTGGATGGTTCTGCACTTATGATGCATTCGTGGTGTTTTGGGAGAGTTGGTATAATCCCCAATCTCAATACCTGGACTGTTATATCGATACCTGGAATTATGGTTATGGCGGTGAAGTGTGGGCCAACATAACCAAGTTTGATACTTCTTCAATTCAAGACAATGCCTTTATCGACAATGTGGAAGTAAAATTCCGTTCCCAACCGGTAAGTATGTTTTGGGGACTCTTATCTGGGAGTGTCGCTCTTTATTCCAGGGAGATTAACTATTATCCTGATAATCTAAGCAAAAATGATAAATACTACGATGCCAAGGATGGTCATTTATACGCCAGTTGGACGCCCGACGAGGCAGCGGCAAACGGCACTGGCAATTATACCGCTGTTAATTACAGGGATCTGGGCGGGTATGCCGCCACCAGGCTGCAGGGGCTTTTAAACGATAACTGGTTTGGCCTGGGTTGGCATCCCGATGAGGGTGAATGGTATTCAAGTATAGCCTCCTTGCGAGGTTTCTATATGCGTGAACACAAAATAAGAGTTAGTTATACTCTTCCAAATATCCCCCCTAATTCTCCCTCCGCCATAACTCCCGAGAATGGCTGGAGTTCAGACAACACTCCTACCCTTTGTGCTCAGGTGAGTGATCCAGACCAGGATTCGGTATGGGCAGTTTTTAATGCCAATGGGAACACTGTTAACGGGGGTGAGGTTGCCGGCACTGGCAATTCTTGCTTCACCTGGCCAGAGTTGCCGGATAGCAGCTTTCAATACACCTGGAAGGTGGCGGCCCAAGATGCCCGTGATGGCTGGAGTTCCTGGTCAGCAGATAGACAACTGGGTATTGATGCTTCGGCCCCGGCTGATTTTGTCGTGGATTGGGCTGAATATCACGGTTCTGAAGGTGGGGTTTATTATACTCAACAAAATGATCGATTGAAAATTGAGTGGGAAGCAGCCTTAGAGCCTCACTCTGGAATCAATAAATACCAGGTCGCCCTGGGTAAATGGACATCCTGTTCCGACCAGGTAGGCTGGACCAATAAGAGCAGTGGTGATCGGAGTCACACTTTTATTCTTAACCTTGACAATGGGGGTAATTACCGTTTTTGTGTAAGGGCAGTCAATAATAGTGGCCTTGAAAACTCGATGCTCAGCCAAAAAATCATGGTGGATACCACCAGTCCCTCAACCCCGGCAGTTACAGATGACGGTGATATTCAGCACGACAATTCCTATCTTAATGCTTCCTGGTCCTCTTCTGATTCAGAGAGCGGTGTAAAGGAATACCAGTATGCAGTAGGAACCGGTATTGCAGACAATATTCAACGCACGAATCTGAAAGATTGGACATCTACCACAGATACATCTTTTTCCCTCACCAGCCTGCAGATGACTGATGAAACCAAATACTATATTTCTGTAAAAGCCAAAAACCGAGCCGGCAAGTGGAGTCAGGTGGGTACCAGCAATGGAATCCTAATTAACTACATAGCGCCTTTAGTGTGGATAACGCCCTCATCACCTTTTACAGGCGATGATCTAAAAGTTTTTTACTCTGGCGCTCAAAAGGCAGATTCTTACAGTATTACCTGGGAGAAAAGTCCCGATGGCGGCCAATATACCATCTTGCCAATAACCAGTGATACCCTGTCGGCAGCCAATACTAAATATCTGGATAAAATAAAAGTTTCTGTTACCCCGCTTTATCAGGGGAAAATCGGGGTAAGCGGCAGTGCCGAAGTGATGATTTCTAACACTCCGCCAGATAAGCCAACAGTTATGTGGCCTTGCTCAACCGAAACGTGGTATAGTTCCGCTGTGCAGACCCTATACTCATATGTCCAGGATCCAGACGGTCAGAGTGTGCAGGCTATTTTTACAGGTGATTTTTCCGGCTCTCCGGCCAACGGCAATTGGGTTGAATCGGACTACAGTCTCAAACAGGTGATTTTTGCTAAAAATGGGATTAGCGATAACGGTATTAACAAGTACCAGGTCAAGGGACAAGATATTATTGGCTCCTCCTCAAACTGGTCAGAAGAGTGCCAGGTAAATGTTGATTCATTTATACCGACCATTCTTCAGATTAATATATCGAGCAATTTTTTTACCGCCAATCAAGATATTACTATAGATTGGCAGGAAAAAATCGGACCATCAGGACTAAAAAATTATCTGTATGCCTTTCAAATAAACTCTATCGAACCACCTTTGCCCGGCTTTTATAAGTCCAATAACCAAACCAACAATATCACTTTATCGTCAAATGATTATAATAATAATGACCAGGTTTATTTTTGGGTAAAAGCAGTCAGTAATGCAGATGTTACCGGAGAGGCGATGAAAATTGGACCTATGATAGTTGACACCCAGGAGCCTGGACCGACTGTTGTTACAGATGAAGGGCAATACACTTCAAAGGCAGATAATCTAAAGGCCTGGTGGATCCAAATAATAGATCTTCAAAGCGGATTAGATTATTACCAGTACGCAGTAGGAACCACAGAAGGTAGCCATGATATCAAGGGATGGACCTCAAATGCAAACGCCACTTCGGTTGACATTAGTTTCGACCCGCCTTTGGAAGCTGGAAGAAATTACTATTTTTCGGTCAGAGGAGTTGATAAGGCGGGAAATATTGGCAGTATCTCCTCTTCTAATGGTATTCTGGTGGATTTAACCGCTCCCTCCAAGCCAGAGGTTGATGATGGACCCGAATTTATCAATGTCAGTTATCTGGCTGATGCTAAGTGGTCCAACTCGAGTGACCCGGAATCAGGAATTGTGGAATACAAATACTCCATTGGTACCTCGGCTACACCTGGTTCACCCCAGTCCGGCAATGTGGTTGCTTCAACTTCTGTGGGTATGGCTCAGTCGGTTTCTGTCCCGGGGTTGAATTTGCAACACGGTGTTACTTACTACTTTCATGTTTGGGCAATAAATGGAGCCGGCCAGGCCGGGGATGCGGGAGTTGGCGATGGCTATACCATTGATTTGACACCGCCCACCACCCCCGAGGTATTTGTTGACAGCAATTTTGTCGGTTCCAGTAACAGATTATCTGCTTCCTGGAGCATATCTCAAGATTCCGATTCCGGTATAGCCGAGTATAGGTATTCTATTGGCACCAGTTCGGAACCAAACACTTCAGGGGCTGCAGACCTGGTTCCTTTGACCTCAACGGGTTTGATTACCAGCGTTGTACGTAATGACCTCAATCTGGTACATTATACCACCTATTATTTCCACGTATATGCAGTAAACCAGGCCACTTCTTTTAGCGATGCCGGAGTTTCTGAGGGGATAACCACCGATTTTACTCCACCCCCTACTCCACAGGTTTTAGATGATCTGTTTGATCAGGATTACAATTACGCCTATTATGATGGCCAGGATGACGATTACAGCAAATCCATCCAAACCTACCGTTTTTTATATAGCGGCCTTGATCCGGAATCTGGTACCAGCCAATTGCAATATACTTTGGCGCTTAAAAACGGCGCCGACATAAAAACCTGGACTGAAAATACAGAATCAATGGTGGTTAATATTCAAGGGCTTAACCTGGAGGACAAAAAAGAATATTGGCTAAAACTAAAGGTAAGAAACAAAGCCGGTCTCTGGAGCGATGAAGGGATTAGCGATGGAGTTAAAATTGACCTGACCCCGCCTCAAAAGGGCCAGGTTGTCAACAACAGTCCTTATATAAGTACCATTTACAGTATGGCTGCATCCTGGAATGATTTTAACGACCCAGATTCCGGTATTGGACGTTATCTATACTCAATCGGCATTTTGCCCGGCGATATTTCCATTACCGGCAACTGGCGTTCTGTTGGTGATGAATCCTCTATTACGGCTAAGGGGATTACATTACAGCATTTGGGTAAATATTACTTTAATGTAAAAGCCATAAACCAGGCTGGCATCACTGGGGATTTTTCCCATCCTGCCCAACCGGTACTAGTGGATTTAACCCCTCCGGAAGCCGGAATGGTTGAATATCCTGGTCCCTTTAGCGGCAGTGATGATTCTATTTACGTATCCTGGTCCGATTTTAAGGAAGATGAATCCCAGATAGAGGATTATTTTTATTCGGTGATAGATCAATGGGGTAATAGTATTCTTTCCTGGAAATCTGCTGGTAATGTATTGGAAAAAACTGCCACCGGCCTGAGTTTACAACACAATAATCGATACTATATGAGAGTTAAAGCCCGTAATAACGCCAGGGGCGACGATATTCCCGGACTTACCGGGCCATATACTATGGGACTGGGCGTAGTGGTGGATTTAACTCCGCCTGATAACAGTAGTGTGCTAGTCACTGGAGATGATGATTTGCCCAATGATTGGCATCACGACATCTATACCGCTTTGCCCCATAATAAAATTGATGCACGTTGGGATCCTTTTGGGGAAGATTTGTCTGGTATTGAAGGTTACTCCTACTCGGTTGGGACTACTTCTGGAGGTTTTGATGTCACTGGCGGCTGGATCGAGGTGGGTAATCAATACCAGGTCACCCCGGTGGATGTGAATGAGTTTGAAGATAATAAAACCTATTACATAAATATAAAGGCGAAAAACCAGGCTGGTCTGGAAACCATAAAATCTTCAGCCCCTATTACTGTTGACTTGGATCCCCCCGATCAGGTGGAGGCTATCGCTTTCCCAGGGGTGCAGGATGGTGGTATAATTCAGTGTCTGGCTTCTGCTTCTGACCAGGATGGCACTCCTATCCACAAATTTCGTTATCAAGTGTTGGAATATATTGAAGGAGCGGATAACAACTGTGATAGTGTAGTCGCTGATAAATGGATCGAGGTGGTGGCTACCTCATCCCAGGTATTGGATTACCAGGTGAACAATGATGATTTCTTTAAAAAGTATTACTTTTGTGTTCAGGCTCAAAACAAAACCGAACACAATTGGAGTGCCTCAGTACCTAGTAGTTTTCTCAAATACTGCCGCGCCTATATGAAATCACAGGCCTTGGTAGAAGATTTCAACACTTCCAATCATCAGGATGTCAGTGGAGTTTACAATAACTGGCTAAGCGGGTTCAGCCAGGATAAATGGACAACGCTCAACAGCAGTGGAGTTCGTCCCCAAACCGATCTAAATGATGATGATTATGGATCAGGCGGCATAAATTATGGACTGGATACACCCAAGGACAACTATTTGGTAAATGGAGATGCTACTTGGCATGATTATATTTTCACTGCCAGTTATTGGAACCTGGATAATGATGCTGCCGGTTTTGTTGTCCGCCGCTTAGATAAAGATAATTTCTATCTCATTTATCAAACTCGCCAATATGGTCCTCCCGATGACCCTAACAAGGGCAAGGTAACCTTTTTGGGCTCCAAATTGATAAAGGTTAAAAACGGCGTACCCCAATTGCTGGCCACCTCCCCTATCACCTATACTCAGGGGACCCAATTTCAGAAAACCAAGATTTTTGCCAATGGCAACCGGCTGACTGCCTGGTTTGATAATAATGGCAACAATGTTTTTGAGACTAATGAAATGCTTTTTGATATCATAGACTCTGAAGATCCGATTTTATCAGGTCAAATGGGACCATATTCGTATGAAAATGGTTCTGCCGAATACGCCTATTGCCATTTTGATAATTTCAACGTGGATAGGTTTGTTGGTTATGCAGATGTTAAAATAGATGGCAACCAACATCCCAGAGAGTGGTTTATGAATAGCAAAAGATATGTTGGCACCTACACGTTGAGGTTGCTGGAGGGGAAAAACCCATTGATACTCAACTGCGAGGAGGCCGGTTATATATATATTAACTCATGTGGCGAACCAGATTACAGTAATCTTATAAATGATCCGGAACTCATTGAAGTGGATCAAGAAAATGATACCGTAACTCTGTTGGCAAAAATAAAAGATAAAACCAATTGCCAGCCGCTGGTGGCTTCTGATAAGGCTGTAAGTTCAGATCCTCTCCAAGAGCTTAAGGATATTTTTCAGAGTTTCAATCCCAAAAGAGATAGAGATGGCTCATCAGGTTCCAAGGTTTCAACTGATCTACAATTTGATGGACAACCAAAAGTTTCAAAAGTTGGTTTTATCTTTACCCCCTTTAGAAAAAATCAAAATTTCAGCACCAGTGGCAGTAGAGTCTGGAGTTGGAGAGATGGAAAAGATAGGCAACTGAAGCCAAATCAGTTCCTTATTCTAAAGATAAAGCCCAAGTTGCCGGTTATCAAACCTCCTATAATGAAACTAAAAACCTATCCTTTAGAGAGGTTAACTTTGCCGGTTATAAAAAAGTAGGCTATATAGCGGTCACAAATAACCATATTGAGACTCTGTTTTGAAAATGCCAGAACCTGAATTTAAAAGCAACCTCCACTTATTCCACCAGCAACAGATCAACGAGATGCTGGTGGAGCAGTTGCAAAAGGGCTATCCCGTGAAATTCACCTTTTACGGCCATAGTATGCTGCCTTTTTTCTGGGCTGGTGATCATGTGACCATTGAACCATATAAAGGAAAAACACCTCAGAATGGTGATATAGTAGCCTACTTTTCCGATTATTATCTTACTTGTCACCGAATTATTGATTCAAAAAACAGCAATAATCAGCCAGAGTATTTAATAAAAGGTGATAATTGCCTGAGTGATGATGGATGGTTTAAAGGCGAAGATTTACTTGGCAAAGTGGTAGTTTGGCATAAAGGTCCGGTAAAGATAAACCTGAATAAAAAATCAAGCCAACTTCTCAACCGAGGAATGTATCAATTTGTTAAGCATGTTTATCCCTATAGCAAAGATACTTTTAGAACAGCCTTTAAATCGATTCTGTTTTTACGGGCAAAAATATTAACCAATAATTATCTGGCAAATCGGTTTCCTGATTATAATCCAGATAATTTTCGGGTAAGTTTAATTAACAGCACCAACTATCACCTGCTTATTAAATATGAGATCCGGAGGAAACGGATTATTGATCAGCAGTACCAAGATTGGCTGCAAGAAAATCTGTTTACCAATAAGGTGCTGATTTTTCTGTTACACAAAGATGAAAAAGTTATCGGTTCTGCATATTTGAGCAAAATTCCAAATAAAAATAGCCTTTGCCTCGATACCGTTTGGATTGATCCATTTTACCAATACCTGGGCATTGAAGAGAAACTGTTGTCAGGTGTTGATAAATATGCCAAAGAAAATGGGTTGAAAGAGATATGAGTATGAGAAAATATCCTTTAAAAATAATATTAGCGCATTATAGCCAAAAAAAACTCGAACAAATCTATAGAGTTACAAAATCATTACTAACTGGAATATGGTTAGGCGTTTTAGATCAAAACGAAATAAAAATGTATGTTGACAATATTTATGCCCGGCAAAATGTGTGGGCGAGTAAGAATTGGAATTTAAAAGGGCTGTTTGATTGGGAAAAGCATTTCGTGGCTAATTATCTCACTACAGTTAAGAATGTATTATTGATTGGAGCCGGTGGTGGAAGAGAATTATTTGCCCTTGATAAATTGAGTATGAAAGTAGATGCTTACGAATGCAACCAGAAATTGGTCGATTGCGGAAATTTATTACTCAAAGAGAGTAAAAGTAATACGAGAATTACTCTGATTTCCCCAAGTTCTTGTCCGGAAAATAACCAAAAATATTGTGCCGCTATAATTGGATTTGGCGCTTATTCTTTAATTCAAGGCAGAAAGAATAGGATAGATTTTTTAAAAAAAATTCATGACAAACTAAATCCGACCTCTCCCATCTTGGTTTCATTTATATTAAATAGAAGATCGCAGATAACTCGTACACAAAAAATTACTTTTTATACTGGAAAAATATTTAGTCGATTATCTGGTGATAATCTTAGAGATATTGAACCAGGTGACACTTTGACCGATCATATTTTTACCTCAATTGATGAGATAAAACAGGAATTAAAAATAAGTGGATTTAAGATTGATTATATATGTAAAGATGATGAGTTCCCACATTTAATAGGCATAAAATTATAGTCATCTAGGTGAATTGCCAACTATTACCATCAGTTAGATTACAAACCTAATTTGTCAATGTCATCCCAAAAAGAGGGGTCCTTTTTAAAAAACAATTTATAACAAGGCACTTTATTGACCAAATCAACAATATTATCCATCGCCAGGGTTTTACTCTCAATATCAGGTAAAGAAAAATTCATGTAGTCCAAAAGAGATGTAATACTGGTTTTAAAGTCTAAGATTTGGACCCGGTTATCTGGTGATTGATTGATAAGAAAAATACCCTTTAACTCTACCGGAGGATAATTGTTCTCTGATTTATGATAGGTGTCCAAAGGATGGTAAAATGCCAAATATTTATTTTTATTAAGTTTGATATAATTTGATTCTTCGGCAATAACTTGTGCTTCTCTATGCTCTGATAAATGCAAAATGGTTGATTTGCCCGCCTCTGACCTGCCGATAAATAGATAGGCGCCATTATTTTTATTGATACAACTTGAATGAAAAGCAAAGCCGTTTTGTTTTATAAGTATTAAAGAAAGCAAAAATCTCAAAAGAAGGGTTAATGCAAAGTATGGTTCTCCAACTATTTTCAGATAATCGGCCACACACAAATTTTGGTTCGGAAAATACCTCCCGCCAAATCCAGGAAAAAGGAATTTGTATTGGTTATTGGCATTATCATGTTCAATCAGGATTTTTTTACCTTTTAAAAGAGATTTTTTATCCGTACCATATTGCCAGGCATTATCTTCTATTTTTATATTGAAAATTGATTTATTAGGGGGAGGAGTGGATATGTCATTATCAATGATAAAATTATCAAACCAGTTGACACATTTTTGCAAAATTATTGAATCGTTAATCTCTATTCTAAATTTTGTCTCAACTGTTTCTAACCA
>CAZTWC010000094.1:0-224 GCA_964617105.1 uncultured Myxococcia bacterium | reverse complement strand
TGACACCGGGTATTTTATTATTATTTGAAGGCAAAATTATTTTCATAGTATTTTTTTAGTATTCGCCCTCTCTCTTGGCACAGGCTATTACACTTATTGATATCTTTTCGCTCATATAGAGATATGCCAGGACAAGGAGTATGAAATTGCAATGTTTCGCAGTTTTTACAATCAGTTAAAAGGTTAAATTTGAGGTTTTTAATCTTTATCAGTTCTTTGGATTC
>CAZTWC010000093.1:0-12476 GCA_964617105.1 uncultured Myxococcia bacterium | reverse complement strand
CAGAGTTATACTACCATAATAAATAATACCTTTCAACCATGTATGCCATTGGCTTCGATTTCGATGATGGTTGATCATCGGCACAAAACTTAAATTCATTATAGATAAGAGAATAACCACTCCGGCCAACAAATAGGGACTGAAGTCGGAAGCATACAGGTGAGAGCGTATAAGACTGATATAAATCATTGCTGAAATCGGTCTGGGCACACCTATCCAGAATCCCGGATATTCCATCTCGTTTACAATAAAACGGGCAAAACGGACCACCCCAAATAGCAGAGGCAGCGATGCTACTGAGACTATAACTATCTCCCTGGCCAACGGGTAATCGACCATTTCAGGAATTCGCTGATTCAATGCCAGATAGACAATAAAACTAGGAGCCACGCTGTAGGTAATCAAGTCAGAAATATTGTCCAATTCTGCGCCAAAACGATTAAAACAGTTGGTAAGCCTGGCAACTAATCCGTCAAAAGCATCAAAAACAAAACCGATCATAACCAGACTGCAAGCCCAAAACAACTCCCCCTTTAGCACCATGATAATCGACAAAAAACCGCAAAAGGCATTGCCTAGAGTTACATAGTCTTTTAGATAAAGGCGCATTATTTATATCCCTCAACTTTTTTCTGAAATTGTTTCTGACTCTCAATCATTACTTTAATAATTATATATACCATAATACGTTTTTAAGGCAAATTTTTTCGATGAACTATATAACCAACTCCCCTGGTGCTCGCTCTAATTTTAGGTTACTAATAACTTGCCTAACCCGGGAAATTTATGATATAAATTTGTAGTATATTCATGGTGCAATTATGAAATTACTGGCCACTGGGTTATAGTGGTTTCATATCCTAAATTTTTGCTGGAGGTTCTTGGATGCAATCGAAAAAAATGTTGATTTTTTTAGTTATATTATCCATTCTGTGGAACTTTTCCTGTAACAAAGAGGAAAAGATTTTCAAACAAGGAGTGGAGCATTACGACCGTGGTGAATTCAGTCAGGCAATATTTTTCTTTCGTAAAGCCATTGATTTAAAACCACAATATGAAGCCGCCTATTTCTATCTTGGCCGGACGTATGCCAAAAAACATCGTTACGCCCAGGCTAAACAAATCTATGAAAAAATGCTGGCTATAAACCCTTCCAGTTCTAAGGTACTCTATAACCTGGGCTTTTGCTATTTTAAATTAGGTGAACTGGACAAAGCCCTGGAATATCTAAAAAGAGCAATCGACAATAAAGCGGATATGCCTCAGGCCTATTTTGTTTATGCTTATTGTCTCCAAATAAAAAACAACTATGATCTGGCCATAAAAAATTACCGCAAAGCCATCCAGATTAAGACCGATTATTACGATGCCTATATCAATCTGGGACAGGCTCTGGAGGCCAAGGGCAAATTTGAAGAAGCCATGGTTGAGTATAAAACCGCACAGGAACTTGCGCCCCAAAGGGCGGAAGCATTTTTTAACATCGCTGTCATCAATATGCAAAAAGGGGAGAAAGACAAGGCTCTTCAATACCTTAACAAGACTCTGTCTAAAGACCCAAAACACAGAGGCGCCTATCTAAAATTGGGTAAAATATTTTCAGAGCAAAAAGATACCCAGGCTGCTATTCAAAACTGGGAAAAATTGAGGGATATTTATCCTAATGATTTGGCAGCCCTCTATAATTTAAGTAACCTTTATTTGGAGGATAACCAAATAAAAAAGGCTAGGCCTTTGATAATGCTACTAAAAAAATATCACCATAAGGAATTGAAAATATTCTTGCTGGTCAGTAATTACTACCATCTTATAAACCAACCGGACAAGATGCTGGAAAATATAAATCTTTTACTCAAAAGTGACAGGACCGATTACGAGGCAAATTTTTACAAGTCAATGGCTCGGATTAGCGCAGCCATTGCCTATATTTTAAAGAAAGAATTCGATAAGGCTTTAACCGAAATCAACCTGGCGCTTATCCTAAATCCTACTATTAAAAAGAATGTCTTACTAAACAAAAAAGATTATCCTGAATTGGACCCTCTGAGAGAGACTAAAGAATTTAAAAGTATAGTCGGTCAATAAAATTCTGGACAATAATAACATTACTTTTTTCTTGATTTTTTTAATGTAACAGATTATACATATGACGTTATTTGATTTAAATTAATTGTTTCTATTTTTTTTTACCACAAAGGAGTATCTTATGCCAAAAAACAAACTACTCACCGCGGTTATCGTATTGATTATCGCTGTTATCGTCATTCTTTTTGCAGTTATGACTGCCAAAGACCCTGTTACTCTAAAAGTAAACCTGTTCCAGGAGAGACATCAGGTAGCCATGAAATCGCATAATAACTTGCTGTGCGAACTTCTTGATTTCTCCGATGAGTACAAACCTAATTTCAAATGGAACGCCACTGGCGGTAAAATCATAGACATCAACCTTCCGACTTGCAGCGCCGTTTGGGTAGCCCCGGATAAACCTGGTAAATACTCTGTTTCAATAACCATTACTGCCGATACTTCCAAAACTTCCGCGTCAGTCGATTTTATGGTCACCCAGGAAACCGCCTCAAAAGCAGTTGCCGGAGCAGCCGGAACCAAACGACTCGAAAAAGATGGCAAAGCCCCTGTCAGTTTATCCCTGGCCATGAAAATGACCGGCGCCAAAAAGAGCACCCATATCAAAGACGTTAAAGTATGGAACCCCAAAATATGCTTGAATGATACCACTGTTATCGAAATGGTGGCAGATGACGATGAAGGAAATCCCGTTCAATATTTGTGGAGTTGGGTGAATCCTCATGACGGTCACACTTACTATAACTCTGGCCGCTTGGCTGAATTCGGCAGAGTTAAAAAACCGGGTAAATACACAGTTACTGCCTGGGCCCATCCCACCAATAAAGATGCCTCTACCCATATGCCAGACACCAAAACTTTTACTGTAGAAGTAATGGGCAATTGCGATATCCAAAAAGACGCCACACAAAAAATAAAAGCGGAATTTTCCTATCACCATGACCGCACCACCATGACACCCAAATATTACTTTATCGCTAAACCCTCTTTGGTGGAAGGTGTTAAAATTACCAAAACCGAATGGCAGTTCGGCGATGGCAACACCGAAACAAGTGATAAAACTTGGATAACTCACGAATACAACTTTGATAACATGGATAGCAAAACCGAAGAGAGAGAACTTAACGATGATCATATCAGACAACTGGTCACTTTGACAGTTCACGGTTCCGATGGTTCCAAAGACTCTAAGTCTCATGCCATCTATATTCAAACCGATCGCCGTTGCAATAAAATTGCCCGTATTTACCTGGTTGACCGTAAGGACAAATGTGACGATTCCACCTGTGAAATCTCTTTTAAATTAAAAAATACCTGCAAGAACGAAGGTATTATTAAGTTTTTGGAAGTATCTCATTACGGCACTGAAGAACAAAAAGAGGGTTCTAAAATACGGAAAGAGTTGTTCTGGAAAAACTACTTGACCCCAAAAGCCTACTCCTACAAATATGGAAACATCTCTCTGGACAGTACTACCATCGGACCCAACGAAACTGTTGAGGGGAGTTTGACCCTGAAAAAGAGCGAGTTGGAAAAAGATACCCAAATGGTAAGTTTTCGTTTTCAGATTGGCGATAAAAAATCAGTCGCCAAAAAAGAGAAACATGAACAGTGGTATGATTATACGGATCTTAATATCTATATCACTAAAATGTACCAACCAACTGATCCCGGTCCCTACAAACCCGCATTTGGCGTTGCCCCGCAAGTACGCCCCAATGAGGTCTATGGCAAATAGTTAAGAGCGGCGCATATGCGCCGCTATCAACGACCTTAACAAAATAAAAAAGGCCGGTGCTAATATTAGATATTAGCACCGGCCTTTTTTTGTGTGGGAGCCCTAAGGGTGAACCCTAAGTAAATAGTAGTTTCTCGACATACTTCCTGATCTGCATCTGGTCCCGTTGGCTACAGTTTATAAACTGCACGCCCATCCCCTGACTTTCTCTATCTCTATTCTCCTCCACCTCATAAATATGAGCGACCCTGCCCCGGCAGTTAACTGTATGGGAAATATCCTTATGGTTACCGGGTAAAGTAAAAGACAGATCAATTTCAGTATCCAAAGCCAACAGATTTTGGGTAAGTATAAAAATGCCGCCATCGGAAAGGGAATTGGTAAAATCATCGCCCTGGCCACCTTCCCAGACATATTTTACTAAGATATTGATAGGCGAACGCAAAGCCTGGCGTGGATATTTTTCGGTCATTTTTTGCAAAGTGACATAGAGTTGGTGGATATTGACCGGTTTTAAAATATAATCGCTGCACCCGGTTAAATCAATAAAATCCTCCCTGGAGCCGATTACTCTTTTCTGTTCTAACACTATTACGGTTTGAAGTCTTTCCAAAAAAGGATAACACATCTCCTTTTTTATCAATTGACAAAATTCTATGGCATCCGGCTTACTAAATTCTAAGTCGATAAAAATAGCGTCTGGCAACTCCTCTGTCATCAAATCTACCGCATCCGCTGAATTTTTGGCCCGCATAATATCGTACCCCTGGCCTCTCAAAGCGATACGGCAAGTATTCAGAAAATCTCTTCCATCATCAACAACAATTATTTTTTTTATCTTCATCTACAATTTCCTTAATCAATCAAAAAGGGGTCTCTAATTTTCTGGTTAAAATTTTTAACCGCCAGCAGAAGGTACCAGCAAATAAACCTGATCATCCTCCTTCAACCTTGTTTTGGTCCCCTCTAATTGGTTAATACTAATCCCATTAACCGTAATGCTTACAGTGTTTAGCCCTGTATTAGCATATCCGGTAGCCATTTCGGATAAATTAGCCAACATCTCATTAACATCACGGCAATTCAAAATTATCTGGTGGCTTTCCAAGATTTTTGCCAATTGGTAATGGGGATAAATAACCGCCATAATTAATAATTTACCATTTTATTTATCTTTAGCAAACCAATTTTCCATTCAACTCAGTTTTATTCTAAAGACGAATCTCCAATTTCTGCAAAGTTTTATGGGTAGGTACACCCGACTGGTCCCAACCACGTACCCGATAATACCTGGGCAGCAATTTATTCAGGGGGACGCCTCCCTTAATTCCTGGAAAAGTGGAGTCATTTAACAGCCTGGGCGGCAAAATGTCATCCCGGCGGCTAAACCCCTCCCGCAGATTAAACAATCTTTCCATATTAAAGATACGCTCCCCGATTTTAACAAATTCACCCATAGTACAGGTGCGCCCCTTCACATAACCCAGGTATCTTTCGAACCATAAGAGCGGTATTGGCGCTCCATACTTTAACATTACCTGCAGCACCGGCCCACTGTTCAATACCAACTTAGAGAGCAAATTGAAAACCAGTCCGTGGGGTTTCATCTTGTAGGTCAACCCTGGAATCATGGCATAGGCGGAAAAATAACACATAATCAAAGAACTTATGGCTGCGTTGGTATTTTGCTGCAGCACCACCAGTTCCGGTTTTGCCTTGATGGAATGTGGATCTACGATGAAAAAACCGGTGGCTTCCAGGTACATGGTGGATCCCTGAATATGGCAACCTCCCCGATTGGTGGTAGCGTATTCCAGACCCTGACCGTAACACCCCCTGGGGTCATAGCCAGGTAACTCCAGTCCCTTGACATGACAAGCGAACTCCTTACCGCCATATTTCTCGCTTAAACTCCTTACTCCTTCTGCAATATCATTGCCCAGGCCCTGCCGATGGGCGATACTATGCAACAAATCTTCAATATTGTCAGTTTTACCAAAGCGATAGGGGGAATTTAGCAGCCCCTTTTCAGTCAACTCCATTACAAAACCTATACTGTTGCCACAGGAGATGGTGTCAATCCCCAGGTCATCACAGATATAGTTCCAACGATTGATATTGGTTAGTTTAAAATTCCCCAGGTTATTGGAAAGCAAAGCCAGAGTTTCAAATTCAGGTCCCTTGACCAATTTACCATCCACCTTTACTACCCGGCCGCACTTAATGGCACAGGAGGTGCAGCCTCCTGTCTTCTCCAGGTGTTTGTCCGCCAATTCCTCTCCACTTATTTTAGCGGTTTCCGGGTGACGCCCCTGTCTGAAATTAAAAGTTGGGATAATATTTTTTCCCGCAGTGGTCCTCACCAGATTAGCGGTTCCCAGGCGAGGAAGAACATCACCGGTCATGGGGTGATCCAGCATAAACCGAGTCATAAACTTTTGAAATTCCCGAAATTTCTCGGTCTCGATTATCTCCACCTTGCTTTTACCGTTCGCCATGATGGCTTTCAGGTTCTTAGAACCCATCACCGCTCCCATTCCCGCCCGACCTGCGACCCTCTCTTCACTGACAATACAGGCGTATTTAACCAGGTTTTCTCCGGCCGGACCAATTACCGCTTTGCCAAACTGCCCGGGCAAAGCCTCCTGGGTTGAATAAGTCCCTTTGCCCCAAAGTCGGCCCGCTTTTTTGATTCGAACCATATCCTGGTCGATCTCTATTATTACCGGTGTTTTTGCCTTTCCCCTGATCACCACCAGATCATAACCCGCTTTTTTTAACTTGGTACAAAAATTACCGCCGCAGGCAGAGGTAGCAATCCCTCCGGTCAGAGGTGATTTCGCGGTAATGGTAAAACGGTTGGTCTGGGTGGCAGAAGTGCCATTAATCGGGCCGGTGCCAAATATCAACAGCGCATCTTCTCCCAAAGGATCATAGCCAGGTTGGGTGTTTTGATAGAGATATCTGGTGGCCAAACCCCGTCCCCCCAAATACAATTCCCTCTCTTCTCTGGAAAAACTAAACTTTTTAATGGCTCCGCTGGAAAGATCGATTTCCAGCGATTTTCCCATATACCCTCCAGCCATTTGTTCTCCTCCTTATTTAGACGTCATGGTAAAAACCCCGTCCCAATTCTGGCCCGGCGGATTTTGCATATAAGTCTGGCATCGCTCTAAGTAAAGTTGCGAAGCAAAATCTTCCTGTTTTATTTTGAGTGCGTTTTGAAAGTAAACTAGTCCCTTATCCCACTCCTGTTTTTTGTATGCGGCTAAGCCTGCCTCAAAGGTGGCGATCAAATCTAATGCCCACTGTTTGGGTTTTCCCCGACTAACCAGTTCGTAGATAACCACTGGTTCCTGTTTACCCTTAACCCTGACCGAATCCATCTCCCTGATATTGAACAATTTCCGATCCTTCACCGCCAGATAAGTGTATTCACTGAGTATGATATTGGTTTTGTACTGCTTGTTGATCCCTTCCAACCGGGAACCCAGGTTGACGTTATCTCCCATTACCGTGTAATCGAACCTGATATCAGAACCCATGTTTCCTACTGACATAAAGCCGGTATTGATGCCGATTCCAATGTTTATTGGAGGAAATCCCTTTTCAACCCATTGGGGACAGAGAACGTTCAACTCATCCATCATCTCCAAAGCGGCATGACAGGCTTGCACCGCATGGTACTGGTAATGAATTGGCGCTCCAAAAATGGCCATAATGGCATCACCCATATACTTATCCAAAGTACCGTTATATTTAAATACGATATTGGTCATAGGAGTCAGGTAGGAGTTGATCAGGTAAGCTAATTGTTCGGCGGCCAGATTTTCGCTAATAGAAGTAAACCCCCGGATATCGGAAAAGAGGACAGTTAACTCCTCTTTTTGTCCGCCCAACTGTAACTTGCTGGCATCCTTGAGCATCTCATCCACTACACTTTTGGTTACGTAAAACTGGAAAGCCTTCTTGATTTTCAACTTGTCCTTCTCTTCGGTAAAATATCGGTACACGGCAATGCCTATAAAGATAATCCACATCTCCATTATGGGCATCACTATCTGCATCCACAAGCCCCGGTCGAAAAAAAGAACTTTATCCAAATAGACCATCAATACGCTAAGCACCATGGTGCAAATCAGCCCATAGGTCAATTTGACCCGGTTTAACAGCCACCCTAAAATTATTCCCAATAGAATAATCGTTAAAAATTCAATGGCTTCCACGTAAGATGGACGCGTTAAAAAATCTTCATTGAGCACGTTTTCCACCATGGTAGCGTGCAATTCAACTCCTGGATAATCCGACTCGTAGGGACTGGGCCTGAGATCGTAAATACCCACAGCGGTAGGACCGATAAATATCACCTTGTCTTGCAACTTTTCCTTGGGAATCTTGCCGGCGATAATGTCAATTATACTATAGGTGGGAATTGTCCCTTTTGGGCCGTAGTAGTTGAGCAGAAAACCGCTGTGATCGTCCACGGGGACATCCTTTTCCCCCACCATTATTTTAACTTCCCGAGCCTCTTCCTCCCGAACTTTAGATGTGCCAACCTGAAGCCCCAGGGGTTCACCATAATAACCTTTCAGGGTCTCCAGGGCTAAAGAGGGATAATATTTTTCATCAAAATAATAGACCAGATGGATACGTCTGAATATTTTATCTGGATCAGCCTTGAAATTGAAAAAGCCAAAATGTTTGGTGGAGCGAGACAACATCGGGATATTAGTCCTCAAGCCCACCGGGGAAATAAAGTATCTCTCCGGATCAACTCCCTCTCCCAAACGCGCTGGAATTTTTACCGGATCGATTAATGGGATGCCCGCTAAAAAATCGGCAGCCTCTAAGTCTTTGAGCATATGCCGGGAGGTAAAAAAGAAGTACCCCAGGTTAACTGGAAACTTAGTACGCTTTAAAGATTGGGAAAAAATCAGGTCGTTATCCGTGCTTTTTTCAATATCAACCAATGACTTCCACAACTTATCACCTTCTTTAGTCAGGGCGCCATAGGTAAGATTGAGTTGACTGATTTGTTTATTAGCCATTTCTATCTTGGTGTCCAACTGAAGGATCTCCTCTTGAATATCAACTCGCTGATCATCTTCTGGGTGTAAAGATTTCAGTTGGCTGGACAACTCATTTTTCTCTTTTTGGAGGGATGCTATTTTGTCTTGTAATCCCAAAGTGGTAAATTTCTCGGCAAAGCCCTTCAGGTCTTGAACCAATTTAATCCCCACATTTTTATCTGGTTCGGCAAAGACAATATCAAAGCTCACCACCCGGGGCTGATATGAACGGGACAGTTCGTCCAGGAATTGTCCCCAGGTTTTCCTGGGCCAGGGCCAGAGACCGAGTTCCACCAGACTTTTTTCATCCACCGCAGCAATTACTACGTTACCGGAAACAGGCCGGCTGCCCCGGTTGCGAAACTTGATATCCAAAACCGAAAACTCCAACTCTTCTAAAAAGTCCCAGGTCTCTTTTTTCAACTCAAACAAAAGGGAAAACAACACGGCAATAATCAAAGCCAATTTAAAGCCGGAAAACTGAAATATTCTTCTCATAACCACAACCTGAATAATAATTGATTAGTTTTTTCGCCCCAGAGACGCTCTGTATAGAAGATAGCCTCAATATATTTTAAAAACCCGGTTAAAGATATTATCCACATACTTTAAGTGAAATCTCAGGTCAAAACAGTCTTCTATCTCCTGAGGAGAAACTTTGGCCATTACGTTATCGTTTTTCAGCAACGCCTCTTTAAAATTGATACCCCGCTCTTTTACTCTCATAGCTTCCGTCTGAACCAATTGGTAAGCTTTTTGTCGAGCCATCCCGTTTTTGGTTAGAACCATAAGTACCTGCTGCGAAAAAATCAGCCCCTGGCTAAGGTTTAGATTAGCCTGCATATTTTCTGGATAAACATTGATGTTTTTCATAACATAGGTGAACCTTGCCAACATGAAATCGAGCAGGATAGTGCTATCAGGCCCGATCACTCTTTCGGCAGAAGAGTGGCTGATATCCCGTTGATACCAAAGAGCTATATTTTCCAAAGCCACCATACTGTGAGAGCGCACTATCCTGGCCAGGCCACAAATATTTTCACATAAAATTGGATTACGCTTGTGGGGCATAGCGGAGGAGCCCTTCTGCCCAAGGCTGAAAGGTTCCTCTACTTCGCAGAGTTCGGTTTGTTGAAAATGTCTTATTTCAACCGCAAATTTTTCAATGGAACTGGCTATAATGGCCAGGGTGGTAAAAAACTCTGCATGGTGATCCCGTTGGATTATTTGTGAGGAGATCACCTCTGGCTTCAACCCCAGCCTTTTACATATCGCCTCTTCTGTGGAAGGGGAAATATTGGCAAAAGTTCCCACGGCTCCGCTCAATTTTCCAAAATTTATATTTTCCCTGGCCCGTTGTAACCTCCGCCTGCCCCGCAATAGTTCGGCAAACCAATTGGCAAAGACCAGCCCCAGGGATATTGGCTCGGCATGAACACCGTGAGAACGGCCGATCATGGGGGTGATTTTATGCTTAATCGCCTGTTCTTTCAAAGTGATCAGTAACTGGTCGAGATTAACCAGTAATAGATCGGCCGCATCCCGTAGAAGCAGGTTGTAGGAGGTATCCAGGATATCGGAAGAGGTCAGCCCCATGTGAATATAGCGCGCTGACGGGCCGATTATCTCTTCCAGATGCTGTAAAAAGGCTATCACATCGTGCTTGACTTTTCTTTCCAGTTCATCGATACGTCTAACATTTTCATCGCTGGGAAAATTCAGGGAACGTTCTTTGATCTGTTGGAAATCTTCCATAGGGATCTCGTTTTTATTAGCCAGAGCCTCACAAACTGCCAATTCAACTTCCAACCATTTTTTCAGTTTGTTTTTTGGCTCCCAAAGCCACTTCATATTTTCAGTGCAGTAACGTTCAATCATAACATTCCTCTTGTTTTTAGGTGCTGGGATGCTTGTGCCGGCGTTCCCTTAAGTTAACCAGTTCAACACTTCTCTTGGCGAAACACTTGGAAAAAATTTCGTGGGCGCTTTCTATCCTCTGACAGGTAGATTGAAAGGCCAGGTCGATAATCTGGGTACGAATAGTATATTTCATGGGGGAACCTGACATGATCCTCATGCTTTCCCGCAAAGGCTTAAAAATAAAAAAATCAACATCAGGATAACGATCGCGGGCATAGCGCATGGCGGTCATAAACCTGGTATGGATCACGGATTTTAATCCTTGAAGTGAAGTAAAAAGTCCCCCTTTACTCATTACGTACCCAGGTTCACCTATTTCCAAAGGGATCAGGGGATCAATTATAATAATCAGTTTCGCCCCCTTTTCTATAGCCAGGTGAAAATTGGCAGTTCGAGTATATTGCCCGTCTACGTAATATTTATCTTTAACTTTGACCGGACTGAAAAAAGGAGCCAAAGCACTGGAAGCCTTTACTGCCTGGGAGATAGGGATATCACGGTAATTTCCATCGCCAAAAACCGTGTGCTCATTGGTGTCCTGATTAGTGACGCCGATATACAACTCTTTCTTTAACTTCCTAAAATCATTAGTCAGACCATTTCGAGCAATCTGATCTTCCACATATTTTTCGATATTATCACCCTGAAAAAATCCGGCCGGAATGCTTTTTAACAGTACGGAAAACAGGTTGGTGGGATTTTTGGCCGCTTGTTTATAAAAATTGAGCAACCGTTTTAGATATTCCCGGTAAGAGATATTCCATACCATCGATGGGGTCACAGGATCAAAAATAGGGGAAGTTTTGGTAAAAGCCTGGTAAATTTTATCGGCGGAAACACCGTTGGCTAAAAGGGTGGCTAACATGGATCCGGCACTGATACCACAAAAAATATCAAAATCAACTACGGAAAAATCGGCAAAGAAACTGTCCATGGCCATACAAACGCCAATCTCATACAGGAGTCCCTCTATCCCGCCGCCAGCCAGGCAAAGAGCGACTTTACCTTTCTGCTTCCGGGCCCTGGTCAACCGGTCAACCTCCATGTAAAATTTATTGGCATATAGAGGATGGATTAAGAAAGTGCCCACCCGGTACGCTCCCAGTTTAAAGGCATCTTCAGCGGTATGGGTTCCGATATCCAGGATAACCATTATCCGGGAGGCGGGGTACATCCGATCAGGGTCTGACTGAAACTGGAGCCGTTTGAGCAAAGATGCGGCCAAAGAATCTTCAAAATCTATAGGATGATTGTATCGCCGGTTATCTACAACAATAAAGTTAAAGTAACGCTTGGTAAGTAACTCCAATACCTCGTCAATGGAAAAGGATATCCTGAAGTGATACACAATGGCGGTTTCGCCGGATTCGCGTTCCAGGATATAATGACGCTCCAGGTTTTTATCCAGGTAAGCGCCGATCTCCTTCAGGTTTTTTTCAGCATGAGGCAAAAAATCCTTGCCTACCAGGTAGAGTATCTCTTCCATTAAAAAGCCTACACCCAGAATCAGGAATCATAACAAGATTCACAATAAATATTACATCATACACAATTTCAGCCAATTTTGGCAACAATAAGTTGGAACCGGGTCGGTTTTTTCCCGCTCGCTTGGCTGGGAATATTGATAGCATCTGGTCTATATGTTATGGTAGGCTAGAATGATA
>CAZTWC010000092.1:0-12498 GCA_964617105.1 uncultured Myxococcia bacterium | reverse complement strand
TGATCAATCCTTTTAATTAAATATTGGCCCTCTCTTTTTAGATCCAATTTTAACAACTCTCTGGCCAAAAACAGAAGCGAGTATTGATGCCAAAAGGTTTCACTCTCCTCCTCAATGGCCGGTGGCTGCAGCCTGGGTTCAATTATTTCCACAGGAACTCTAACCTTGTCCAAATAGGATAAAGAGCGGAAGGTATAATAATTAAATGGAGCCAACCGGGGAAGCATCTGATAGACCTGCCTGGCCCCTGAAAAATCTCCTTTGGCTTTCAGAGTTTTGGCTTTCCAATACACCGCCCTTATTAAGTATCGGGAGCCGGGCATTTGCGAGATTATCTGGTTATTATATGCCAGCGACTTTTTAAAGTCGCCCAGGGCATAGGCATTGAGCGCCAGGCTAAGCAGGGTTTCAGGCACATATTTATCACCATCTCTCTGCTGCTGAATCTTAAGCAAAAGGTTATAGAATTTTTCTGCCGGTTTAAATCTTCCCTTGGAAGTATGAATCCGGCCGGCCACATAACAACACTTAACTCTTAAAGAAGGTGAAATCTTCCGGTTTTGCACCATTTTTTCCAGGGTTATGAGAGCATCATCTCCGCGGTTAATATTCCATAAGTTGATGGCCAACCTATATTGCATAGTATAGTATTTTGCTTGATATTGCTCTTTAAGCAGGGGCAACATCCGCTCTATTACCTGATTTTCCCGACTTCGGGACCGGGTTTTGATCATGGCTCGACGCATAAGCGAGAAAATTTGCAGCTTTTTTTGATCACACCCGCTCTTGACTTTAGAGGTGGATGTAAAAAACTTACAACCCTCTTTTAACCAAGCATATCCTTGTTTCATCACCTGCTGATAGTTTCTTTGTCTAAGCAATCGTTGTAAGAGTTTAACTCTTTCCTGCCCGGTTAACCCGGTGGTAGATTGTTCTTCTATTTTAGCCGCCTTTCGAGACAAACCAATTTGTAACCTTTGGTAAATCTTTTTCTCTTCTGGATTTAAACCTGCCACTTTGGTTCGGCGTAATATTCGGGAGGCCTTCTCTTTTTCATTGTTTTCAAAGGCTGACAGAGCATGGTAGAGATAACCGGGAACAATATTATTTATCCAGGCCAGATCTTTTCCTATTTGTTGAAGAATTTTGGCGGCCCGGCCATATTCAAACCGGGCAATAAACAGACGGGCCATCCAGTATTGACAGAGAGAAGCCAGGTTGAAACCTTCACCCTGCCCTCTTGAAGCGAATAATTTCCCAGCCACCAGTTCCAGATTATGCAACTGATCCTTTTGGCTATATATCTGGCAGAGTTTGTAGTTGATGGACTGCAGCCGAGTTTCTACCCTGACACTCTCCAACTTCAGGTCAATCTCCTGCTGCTGCGAATCGACCGAATTTGCCCCTTCATCCGCATGGATCTCACCTTCAGCGCCAATAATCAGCCAAACCAGACACAATAATAATGTAATAAAAAATCGTACAGAAAACATAATTAGTAGATGCGCCACTATCGCCGCCCGAGGCTATTCGGAGATTTTTGTTACGACTAATGTAATATCATCTTTTAAACGAACATCACCTCTAAAATTATCCACCTCTTTTATCACTTTATCCCTTAAATCCGAGGCGGATAATTGTTTAAATTTTAGCAAACTCTTGCGAAATCTAACTTTGCCATATTCCTGCCCCATATCATTTTCACACTCTGTTAAACCATCGGTATAAAAAACAATAAAATCACCAGGATTCAACTGTCTGGTTTTCTGTTCAAATTCAAACTTGTGCGATAATGATATCGAAGATATGGAACCCAAACTGTTGCCTCGGCAGAACAATCCCTCTATTTTATTTTTTTCTTTGATGTAAAGGAGGGGAAAGTTGTGCCCGGCATTACTGAAAGTTAATTCATGGGTCTTCGAATCGTAGCAAGCCACAAAAAAAGTCATCGCAAACTCTCCTTTGCCAATTTCTTTAACTATTTCGTGCAAATATGTCAAGATTGCCGTTGGGGAAAGATCTACTTGTGGGTATAGTTTTTTTTGAACTTCCAACGCGTAACAGGCGCTCCTGACCCCAGAGGTAACCAGGGCGGCAGCGGCGCCATGGCCGGTCACATCGCCAATAAAAACATAAAGATATCGGTCATCTGGAGTAAAATATCCGTACCAATCACCCCCGGTTTCAGTGGCAGATGTAAAATATCCGGCCAAACCAAGGTTGTGAAAACTGTACTCATTCTGAGGAAACAGAGAGGTTTGCACTGCCCGAGCCGTTTTCAATTCCAAATCCATCTGTACCTTTTCTGCGGTTTCTTTTAACAACTCCAGATTTTTAATCTGCAGACCAATAGTAGATGCCATGGTTTCCGCTGCGTGAATATCTCTTTTAGCAAAACTAAAATTATAGGAATTCAATTTGTCTTGAATATTGATCACGCCATAAACCTTGTCCTGGTACTTCAGAGGAATGGTTAGCAAAGAACGGCTTCCCTGCCATATCTCTCCCTCTTCGCCGATAAAACAGGTACTGTTGTTTACATTGTTTAGCACCATAGTTTCAGCCGACTGAAAACTCTGACCAGACACCCCTTCGCCTGGCACAAAAGAAGAGAGCACCTTATCTTCCTCAGACCAGCCGTATAGGGAAGAGTTTACCAATTGACCAACTTTGGGGTCGTAAAGAAAAATACTACCACGCCGTGCTACCACCAACTTGACAATGGCGGCCAATGATTTGTCCAGTAGTTCTTGAAGAACGGTAATTTTGGCTATTGAGATACCAATAGTATGCACTTCATCCAGCAATTTGGTCAATTTGGCAGATTTGTGATAGGTTCTGGCGAAACGGCCGGCCAGGATGGCGGACTGGAAAAAAATAAAAACCACCAGCCCCACGGGGGTAACATGGGCGGTATGAATAATGCTGGTGGCATGGAGGACATCATTGAACATTGCGAAAACCAATATCGCCAGGCCGGCAATAAAAACCAAAGAATCCCTCTCTTTGGCTAATGCAGCCCGGATAATCGCATATATACTCCACAAACCCGCTGAGAGGATACCCAACTGGTGAATCCACAAATAGGCATAAGAGGTTCTGGAGGGAATAATAAAACAGAAGAGAGCAAGCAGAACAGAAGAGACATAAATTATACGGAGAAACAGCCGCGAAAACTGACGGGGAAACAGGTAACAGAAAAAAGTACTAATCACCGGTGCAGTGAGTGAAAAAACCGTAGCAATCTCTATCCGGGATCTTATTTCAAATAGATCTGCCCCGGGAAACATGCGCTCTCCCCATCTTTCCACAGCCAGCAAACGCACCAGCATCTCCAGGCAAAACAGGCAAAATAACAAACTCCCTTTATCTTCGCGCCGTCCCAACCAAAGGATAAAGTGATAAATACCAATGATCAGTATGATCCCCAGCACTAACAAGTCCAGGTAATTTTTCCGGTTCATTGAAGTAGACATATGGTGGAGATTGCCTATTTTGGGGGCATAATATGCGCCACCGTAGTACTCTTGGAAATTACTGATTTTCCAGGCCAGAGTGATCTCCTGGTGTTCTGGCAATTCGCCCATGGAAGGTCTTTGCAGGGCGAAAGTTTCTTGCTTGCTGTTTCCAGGCCGGCCGTTCTCCATAATAAGCACACCATTGGCATACAGGCGGTAACTGGAACCAACACGTTTAATAAATGCGTATAAACTCTGTTTTTTTCTCAACTTGATCTTCAACCGCATCCAGCCATACCCATCGCTTTTACCGATTTGGTATATCCAGGAAGCAGGGACCTTTGTGGTATCCCATGAATGGTCATCAAATTCGGGCTTGATAAACTCCTGTTCATCGACCATCCACTTGAATTTCCACTCTCCCTGCAATCGAACCAGACCATCCTGGTCAAAATCCCAGTCGCTCAGATCGAGTTTACCAGCCTTAGCCCGGGGCGGTTCCTTGCCAGAAGGGGCGGTACAGGCACCCAGGCCGAAAAATAGAGAGAGAAGAAGTATCCATTTATTTATTGACTTCAAAGTCCATGGTCCTTTAGGGTTCACACGAAAATAAATGATTTACAATATGTTACAATTAACCTTATTTGTGCGAATTAATTTTTGAGCGTACTCTTAAATTGCTCGGAAACATATTTGCCAAAGGGTAATTTCTGCCCAGTATATTGAGGCAATAATTCATCCTGAAAATACTTTAACAGCCTGGTTTCCTCTTTGGAATAAGCCTCCCTGGCCAATTTGGCAGTTCCCTTGGTTATTTGTAGAAAAATCGCCTTGACCAGCATTTTTAGGTAGATTGAACTATATTTGCCACTCTGATCACCTTTTATGTTTTTAGAGCGTTGCTTGAGTATTTTTTGAGCCTTTATGGCCATTAAGTTTTCCTGGCCTTTAAGAAGTCCGGTTATAGCCTCCTGGAAATAGGTAAACACAATCTTATCCACAGCTGGTTTCACCTGGGGTCCTAGAATAAAATAGATCTCATCTTTGATATCCTGGTGAAAAAAAGTTCCATGGGAATCGAAATAATTGAAAATCACATTTATTTTCCTGGTGTTAATGGTCTCCGCCGTCCCCAATCGCAAAAAATCTTCCAACAATTTTATCGGCTGGTCAAAATGGGGCAAGTATTGGGATATCTCATATTTTTCCCACTCTTGCAAATCATGATCATTCACTAATTTTTCCAGATCAGATGACTGAAAGAAAGATTTTAATATGTCAGCAAAATTTTCTTCGGAGGTACGGTATTTTTTCCTTAAATCAAAAGGCATTTTTTTGCTTGGTGCAAAGTCGCCAGGTCCGTTTAAGTAGAGCAGATAAAGGAAATATTCTTTCATCTCATATTGATGATTGTCTAAAAACTGTTGAAATCTCTCCTCTTCAAAAGTGGCTCTGGCCATGCTGTTTCTAACTACATCTCGAAGACCATGCATTATCAGATGTTTAAAAGGTTGCTGGCGCCAACGGGTTTCATGGTCGTAACCCATGGCGTTGAACATAGCCATCATAGTGTAAAACCGCAAGTCGATACGCAACTCTATTCCACCTTTTGTATAGAGTGAAATTTTATTTATCTTCTCTTTTTTTGCTGCCAACACCCTATTTGCCGAGCCAAACGCTATCAAAGTCAATAAAACTAACGCCACAATTAAGTATCTGTTTTTATTCACGTTATCTCCCATACGAAAAGTAATATCCTGACTTTTTAATATATAACATTTTTCTTTTATGGTTGCAAAGAAAACTGGACATTTTTACCATTAGTAAATACTATTATTTTATGGAAAAATTGGACCAATTGGAAAAACAACTGAACAGTCTAAAAACCCAATATAATCTCTACCATATAGGGGTGAATAAATTTCCTCCCCTGGAAGAATATGACCAATTACAAAATTATATTAATCAATTAAAAAATAAGCCATCCAAAAATACCGCTTTTAAATTCAAACTTAACTCTATCTTGATGCGTTTCAACTCTATGGACCAACTGTGGCGCCGGCTTAACAATCAAATAGAGCGGGGAAATTCAAAACTCGATAACTATCGTCTGCAAAAACATCAGAAAATAGCCTCCATATCTGCTTCTGAACCAGAAACCAATTCTGAAAATGGTACAGAACCTTCCCCGGTTTCCCCTCCTGGTCCACCGCCCTTATCCAAACCATCTTCGCTCTCTTATTTGAAAAAACTAAAAACAACTTACCAGGATTATATTAAAGCTAAAATAGCCAACCGGGAAAAAGTTGAGAAGGTAACTTTTGGTGATTTGGCCAAAAAGATAGGCAACCAACTGCCGAAAATATACCAGCAGTATAACTGCCAGGAGGTTGAATTTAAGGTAGGGAAACGCCAGGGCAAGGTGATTTTTCAAATAGTTCCCAAAAAAAATGGGTCCTAAAAGTTAATTCCCTTTTACGACCCATAAATTCGTATTCAAATAATTCCCTGGTTAAAACTGCCCATTGTGAGATATCTCACCGCTAAACCAGGTTTTGGCGCTAATCCACTCACCATCCCGGTGACCGTAACCCCAGCCCTGATTTATTTTGAAGTAACGATCATATTCAGTACTTCTAATGCATACCTGCCACCGGCCGCACCCCACCACTTTTTCTCTGCTTCTCTCAGCATAGGCATAGGCCATCGGATAATGCGCCAGCCAGCCGGTTCCGATCACTGCCGGTGTTTTACGATTACGGATAGACCTGATCACATTATCCCGCAAACGGTTTTCCGGATAACCCAGCATGTTATATTTAATCCTCAAAGAAACTGCACTGCGCCGGTTGAAGTATTCAGACGCCTTGGTCATATGCCATGGAAAAGAACCGCCCTGTTCCCCTATACAAAAAGTCTTAACATAAGCATTTAACTCCTTGAGAACATTTTTTATACCATTGTCCATATACTTGGGTGCCACCGCATCAGCTCCATAACCACCGTTCCCAGTTTGCGACCCAGTTTCTTCTGTATGTCCAGAGATTCCTTAATCTTGTCTTCTGGAATATTATAAAGCAGTTGCACCAGTTCCCCTAGAACATGGTGAGTCATTTCCGCTGAGTTCTGCGAGGATTTGTCTGGGTGATTATTTTTTATTTTATCTTTTTGTAAAGCAGGTTTTTTTGATGCCATTCAGATACAAAAATGACTGTAATCAGAGTAAATTTTCAAACACATATTACCAGAACCCAGAGCAGAAGACCAGATAAAAGTTATGCCCTTACATCACCGACCGGAACCCCCCCTCTTCCAACCAGAAACGGAGGTTCCGACGGTAAAACCGGTCTATCTCCCCGATAAAATATCCTGCAGATCCTCTTTAGCGGTTTTAATTGGCATAATATTGTAGTTTTCTACTAAAACATTGAGCACCGCCGGGCTAACAAAGGCTGGCAAACTCGGTCCCAGTCGGATATTCTTAATTCCCAGATGCAGAAGACTCAGCAAGATACAAACCGCCTTTTGCTCATACCAGGATAAAATAAACGAAAGAGGAAGACTGTTTACATCAGTTTCAAAGGCATCCGCCAGGGCCAAAGCGATGCGGACCGCCGAGTACGCATCATTACATTGACCGATGTCCAGCAAACGGGGGATGCCGCCAATATCACCAAAGTCGAGTTTGTTAAACCGGTATTTTCCACAGGCCAGAGTGAGAATTACGGTGTCATCAGGAGTTTGTTCAGCAAACTCGGTGTAATAGTTACGGCCAGATTTGGCCCCATCACAACCACCTATCAAAAAAAAGTGTTTTATATCTCCGCTTTTTACCGCTGCAATCACCTTATCGGCCACACCCAGCACAGCATCATGCCCAAAACCAACCATAATATTCTTTTCAGGGCCTTCTTCAACAAAACCCTCTTCCATCAGAGCAGTTTCTATCAGAGGCATAAACTCATGATTTCTAAAGTGCAGGACATCTGGCCAGGCCACCAAACCGGTGGTAAAAATCCTGGATTTGTAACTCTCTTTGGGTTTTTGAATACAATTGGTAGTCATCAAGATGGGTCCGGGAAACTGTTCAAACTCTTTACGCTGATCCTGCCAGGCGCCGCCATAATTGCCAACCAGGTGTTTATATTTCTTCAAACCGGGGTAACCATGGGCGGGCAACATTTCGCTATGGGTATAGACATTGATTCCTTTGCCTTCGGTCTGCTTGAGCAGTTCTTCTAAATCTTTGAGATCATGGCCTGAAATCAATATTGCCTTACCTTTAACCGGCGTCACCCTGACACTGGTTGGCTCGGGAGTTCCATAGGCTCCAGTGTTGGCCTTATTGAGTAGTTCCATCACCTTTATATTGATCTCTCCAACCTTCAATGCCATGGCCACCAACTCATCAACTTGTGGTTCAGGTTTGGTCAAAAAATCGAGGGCCTGATGAAAAAACGCATAAACCTGCTCATCTTCCTGACCTAATATCCGGGCATGATCAGCATAGGCAGCCATACCTTTCAAACCATAAGTGATCAACTCTTGCAGGGAGGTCACATCTTCTCCAATTGATTCCTGGCGCTTTTCTATACTTATATCTTCTCCCTGTTTTCTCAACCCTATCCAGTCTTCAGCCGGTTGCAAAACAGCAGGTCCAGACAGTATTTCCGGCTCTTTACCCTGCTTTTCACAGGCAGCCAGATAGAGAGCACTGGCTTTATCCCGCAAATTAATAGCTTTTATCAACAGTTCATGCAACTTGACCGAATCAAAATTTACATTAGTCACTGTGGTGAACAACGCTTTAACAATAAACCTATCAACCTGTGGGTCTTTTTCTCCTAACTCCCTGGCCCGATGTGCATACATAGAAATACCCTGGGCAGCATTAATCAATAGATCCTGCATAAAAGCGGTTTCTGTATCTTTTCCGCATACTCCAACTTTGGTACAACCAGATTCCTTGGAAGTCTGTTCACACTGATAACAAAACATACTCATAATTTATCTCCTTTTTTATTATGAAATAATTAGCATAAAAACTTACCACATTTTCTTTATCCGGTATTACAATACCAGATCGCAAATAGGATGTCAAGCTGGCAAGTTCGAAATGATTTTTAATGGATTTAACTGGATCGGAAACATGAATTTATTGATATGAAACTACCTGAAAATCTATCTCCAGATCAGTATCTCCACTCTGGTTAAGGGAAAAGGCGGGCAGGAAACAGGCTCCCTGAAAAGTTCGCTCAAAACCATCTTCGGAAATGGATACGGTTTCGATTGGATAATAAAATAAGCGGCAGGGGCAAGAAAACTCCAGTTTTACGCTAAACCGGTCGTACTCATTAATTAAGGTAATAGAGTTACAGTTATCTTCTTCTAAGGGTTTATCAAACAAAAGGTGTTGCTCATATTCTTCATTGAGGACAAAATACCGGTCAGGTGCGTTAGCTGCCAAAAGAGTCAAGTTTATCTCACTGGTAAAAAAATGGTCTAACATCTGAAAACCAGTCAAACTGTATTTTACTTTAAAAGCCAATTTATTTCTTTGAAAGCAGTACTGTTTTTTAATCTGCCCCTTAATATCTCCCACCTGTCCCTGGCCTTTAAACCGCACTTCAATATCCTTTTCATTTTCTTGAATGCCAGACAGCGAATAGTTACTATCAATAAAATCACCGCTATCATCAACCTTGCCAAACCGTAAATTTTCCAGGCTGGTTTGAGCAGGGTAAAAATGGTCTAAAAAGCAAAACCGCTCATTTTTATCATAGTTTAAAAAGCGTTCTAACCCTTTCTCCTTGAATTTAACCAAATCGTGGATAGAGACGGTTTCCTCATCCTGGGTGGCGGGTTTTTCCTCTTGCTGAATCTTGTTATGATATCCCTCAAGGCGCTTCTTGATTATATTGGTCAAATTAAAAAGAGCGGGGAGATAACTGATCTCGCAAAGCGAAGCACCGGTAGAAGGCTTGAGATACAGATGAAAGATATCTCCTTCCAGCAGTATCTCATCCCGACCATCGCAATCCAGATCGGTTTGGGATATCTTCACCTGGTGTTCAACGCCATCATTAGGATTATTGATGTTGGCTAAGTGTCTGGCAGCCAGAAGTAAATTATGATACAGGGCATGGCGAAGATAATTCAGATAGATACCACCAAACAAACCGTGCCAGTAAGCGCAATTGCACTGCCCCCGAAACAATGCTTTTTGGGCCGCTTTTAACTCCTTACGAGCAGTGTCGTCATCCTCCTTAACGCTGGTTTTTGCCAGGGCCAACTGATCACTGATGCGCAACATCTTCTTATGGATAAAATTAGATTCGGAATATTTACTTAGAAAATTTTGCCAAAATCCACCCTTGATAAAGGGACGGTTCCCCTTCAGCAGGTTACACTCCTCCAAACTGGCGGTAAAGTGTTCCATCCGATTTATGGCCTCTGCCGGCAAAGCCCACTCTCCCATCTCCTGGTAAGAAGCGGTGGGCAAATAGATTCTGCCGGAGGCAGGAAATTTCTGCATATATTCGGTCGGCAGGGTCATTTTTAGCCATTCTGAGTTGTCTTCAAGAACTTTAAAAAATTCGGCCAACCAACCCTGTTGCCATACCCACTTGTGAGTGCCTGGCCAAACACCAAATTTTTCCCCGTCATCACCATAGGTGACGCCTTGATACTTACCTCGTAACCCTTTGAAATAGTCTATTATCTCAGAGGACTGATGGAAAGGGATCAGGTAGCGCAATAGTTTGTCAATGGGAAATATGGCCAGAGTCTTGCCCGCTTTTTCAGTAAGATAGTAACCTCCCAGCGTACCCTCCGGCAAACCTGCTGCAAAAAAATGGGTATCATCCAACAAGGTATATTTTAGCCCGGCATCTCCAATCGGACGGGGTAAATCCGGCTCCCATACTCTCTCGGCCAGCCACATCCCATTGGGTTCGGCTCCGAAATATTTAGCCAGATAATTATTCATCATCTTCAGTTGACCTCGGGCATCCCGATCATTCAACACCGAAAGCATAGGCTCATAAAAGCCACCGCCCACTAATTCGATTTGGCCTCTGGCTACTAATTCATTAATATTTTTAAAATATTGAGGGCGATTCTGTTCAATCCACTCCAACAGAGGACCGGAGTGATGCAAACCAACTCTTATACGCGGGTGTTTCCATAGTAATTGTAATAAAAGACTATAGCACTGGTCGTAGGCCTGGACGAAAACATGGTCAAAGTTGCCAACCGGCTGGTGGTTATGAAAAACCATTACCAAGTGAAGAGTATCCATAAATCAATCTCCATCTTTACAATTACATTTTTTCGAATAAAAAAACAGAGATTATCTAAATACCAATTTATGGATATACAGTCAATATTATTGAATGGGTTTGTTATATTAGATACGTTGTTATCAACAACCACATAACAAAAAAAGGCGCCCCTTTAAAAAAAGAGTGCGCCTTTTATATTAGTTTCCGGTAAAAACCGTCTACTTAACCAAGCTGCGGTCTAATATTTATTCTTTGTGTCGACCCGGCTCAACCTAAGGGAGTCTCGGACATCCCAGAAATCTAATAGTCTTTTATTCTGATCATAATGTATTAAATTTTCTTTCAATTGTCAAGCCACTTTTTCATTTTTTTTCGACACTTACTAACTATTTACAATTACTGGTTTTTAAAAACGCATTAGAATTACAATATAACCTTTATTAAAGTCTTGACAGGTGGCATATAATGATTATTTTATAGGAGACTATGGTAAAGAATAGGCACACACTAACCAGTTGGAGTAAAAATATGACTGATGAGGATATTGTTATTGAAGTAACTAAACCAGAAGAAGAGAACGAAACCCTTGAAATAGAGGAGTACCCCGATGAAGAAAAACTGGAAACTGACCTGGAAGAGGCAGATATAGAAATTCTTACCGAACCAGATGATTCTGTCGAAGAGGAGAGACAAAGCAAAGAAAACCAAAAGAAAAAAGGATTTAAAGTGACTGATAGAAGATTTTGGCGCAAAGACAAAAATAAAGATGGTAGTGGCGATGATGATGAAGTAGTTGACAACGAAGACTATTCTCCTAAAAAGCCTACTTATGTTGAGCAATTAGAAAAGAAACTAGAAGAAAAAGATGTCTTGCTGCAAAAATATATCAGTGCTTATAAAGATGCAGAAAAGGAGTTTGAAAAATCGCGAAACCGGTTGCGAAAATCCATGAGCGAAGAGGTGGACAGGGAAAAAGGGAAACTATTCTCTGCCTTGCTGGAGATTATAGATAACTTTGAACTTTCTTTAAAAGTGGAGGTAAATGAAAACTCCTACCAGGCCTTTGTCCAGGGAGTGGACATGATTTATCAGCAGTTGATTGGCAAATTGGCCCAATTAGGGGCCGAAAGGTTCGATGGCAACGGAGAAAACTTTGACCCCAATTTCTTTGAAGGTTTGATGGTGGAAAAGGTTGACAGCCAGGATAATGACAACAAAATTATGGAAGTTTTCCGGTGCGGTTTCAAATACAAGGACAAAGTGATCCGGCCCGCCCAGGTTAAAGTTGGTAAATTTCAAGGTTGAGACGATGGTTGCGTCTGGTTATCCCTAAAATCAGCAACTAATTGCTCCAATTTTTCCTGGTCATAACCCTGAATAATCACATCTTTATAGACGATCACCGGCACTCCCCCTAAAGATAATCCCGCTTTTTGAGCTAACAGGAGCATCTCCCGCTGAAAGGTTGCTTTTTTTTCGATATCTTTAGCCAAAAAAGGGATATTACGACTACGCAACCAATTTTTCGCCTTTTTACATACCGAACACCAGGCAGTTTCGTAAAAATGAACTATTTTATCGCTCTTTATCAAGTCGCCGGTGTGGCTTCCAAATTTCTCTATAAAATTTTTCAATATCTTTTTTTCAAAAGAGTAACGTCCAATAATTGAGTATGGATACTTACCTTGAGGATCCGGGCTGGTCAAATCAGCAATATATAATATTTTCCCTGCCTGCCGCTCCTTAGGACTTAATTT
>CAZTWC010000091.1:0-12514 GCA_964617105.1 uncultured Myxococcia bacterium | reverse complement strand
AAGTTGCCCAAAGGGTAACATATTAAGGGCAGTGACAAACAGGCCCACCCAGCCAGCATAGGCCAGGGGATGGAGGAAAACGTCATGTCCAGCGGGAATATTACCTTTGATCAGGTAGGTAAAAAGCGACATCAGCAGCGACTCGCCAAAATGGATTACCCCCTCACCTTTTGGAATCATTCTCACTTCAGATAGATATAATCCCACCACTAAAAAAGGTATGGTCAGAGCCAGGCCGGCCAAAGGTCCGGTGATACCTATATCAAACAACGCTTTACGGTTTGGGATTCTACCCCGCATAACTATTAGTGCGCCAAAGGTGCCGAAAGGGGAGAGGGGCATGGGAATAAAGAAGGGGAGGGAGGCAGGCACTCTGTGCTTTTTACACATAAAGTAATGTCCAAACTCATGGGCCAGCAGGATGGAGATAACCGCAAAGGAGTATAAATATCCACCCACAAAAGCGGTAGAAGCCAGGGTTAACAAAAACAGAATTATTTGTTTGGTTTTGCCCGATTTTTTTGGAAAAGGAGGCTGAAGCGCAAACTGCGGTAGTTTCCTGGAAAAAATTTTAGGCCGCTGGTAATCTGCCAATGAATCACTCTCTATTTGGGGCTCACTTATGGTAATCAGGTCGTCACTTACCGGGAGCGGAACTGTTTACTAATAGTTTCAAATCTCTAATGATATATGCTTCATCCACCCGCTGTAGTTTTACGCCTGAAGGGTTCTTGAAACCAACCCCCTCCCTCTCCAGCATCTCCCGCTTTAAATCGAGCCGTTTGGCAGAGGAGAAAAATCCGGTTAATTGTCCATCATGTCCAACCACCCGGTGACAGGGAACTTTTTCCGGGATAGGATTGGCTGCCAAACACTGTCCTACCGCCCGGGCAGCCCCTTTTTGGCCTATGGCAATGGCAATAGAACCGTAAGTAGTCACCCGGCCGGCTGGAATTATAGCCACTATAGAGTAAACTTGCCTGGCAAAGTTGCTCAGGTGAGTGAAATCTAATTGTTTTTCCATGGGTTTTAAAACAAAGCCGTTTGTTGTGATCCTTCTTTGTTTTGGGTAATTTTCAAGTGTTCGTAGGCTTTAGTGCAGGCGATTCTTCCCCTGGGGGTCCTCTTTATTAGTCCGTTTTGGATTAAAAATGGTTCGTAAACTTCCTCTATAGTGTCTTTTGATTCACTAATGGAAACTGCCAAAGTTTCTAGCCCAACCGGTCCGCCCTCAAATTTTTCGATGATAGTATACAAAATGTCCCGGTCCATTTTGTCTAATCCAATTTTATCTACCTCTAATTTAGAGAGAGCGAATTCGCTGATATCCTGGTCAATAATATTGTCGCCTTTTTCTTGAGCAAAGTCCCTTACTCTGCGCAACAGGCGGTTGGCGGTTCGCGGTGTTCCCCTGGAGCGGCGGGCAATCTCAATGGCGCCCTGGTCGGTAATTTCTATTTGCAGGATAGTAGCGGAGCGCTTGACGATTTTTTCCAGATCCTGGCAGGTATAGAAATCGAGCCGGGCGATAAAACCAAATCTATTACGGAGCGGAGAGGTTAACAAGCCGGTCCTGGTGGTGGCGCCGATAAGAGTAAAAGGTTTGAGGGGCATTTTGATAGTGCGGGCTCCCGGTCCTTCTCCAATGACAATATCAAAGTTAAAATCCTCCATGGCAGGATAGAGGTTCTCTTCAATTACCGAATTGAGACGGTGGATCTCATCGATAAACAGAATATCACCTTCTTCCAGGTTGGTCAGGATGCCGGCTAAATCCCCTTTGCGCTCCATGGCCGGCCCAGAGGTGCAATGTATCACAACTCCCATTTGATTGGCCACAATATAGGCCAAAGTGGTTTTTCCTAGTCCCGGCGGTCCGCAAAGCAGAATATGATCCAGGGTATCTCCCCTGGTGAGGGCGGCATTGATAAATACGCCCAGGTTCTCTTTTAGTTGGTGCTGCCCAGTATAATCGTCAAATTTTTGCGGTCGGATAGTTTTATCGTTAAGCAGATCATCGGCAACGACCTTAGGTGATACCTGTCGTTCGATTTCATTGGGACCATTTTTATTCTCTTCCAATTTTTATTACCTCATAAAAAGTCAAAGAGGGGCTTTTTTCTGTTTTTCTATTTTTATTTAGGCTCAACCGCGTTTGCTGAGAATGTTCAGGGCATTGCGAATCAACTTAGTCAGAGTGGTGTCTGGTTCGCTGGTTTGTCCTAGTTTATTTATAACCCTATTGATCTCTGAAGTTTTGTATCCCAGGTTTTTCAAAGCATTGGATAATTCATCCAGGAGATTATCTTTGATGGCAGGGTGGGGCGCTGTCATCTGGTCAGGAAAGATTTTATCTACTTTATCCTTCAGTTCCACCACCAATCTTTCGGCGGTTTTTTTTCCCACCCCAGGAATACGGACAATAGAACTAATCTGTTTGTTTTTTATGTCACTGAGAAGTTGGTTAACTTTCATGCCCGACAGGATATTCAGGGCCAGGCGGGGACCAATATTGCTAACTCCAATAACGGCCAGAAAAAGATCGCGCTCAGTTTCATCTACAAAACCGTATAGGTTTATCGCTTCGGGTCTAACATTGGTATGGATATGGAGAAAGACTTCCTCTCCCGGCTCAGGGATTTGACTTAGCGATTGTAAAGAGGAAAAGACTTTGAAACCGATTCCTCCAACATCTACCACCAGGTGGTCAATATTTTTTTGGGCAACTTTGCCTTTTAGTTGACAGATCATTTGGTTCCGTTTCAGTTTAGATATCCACTTGCTGCCTCTGCTCTGCAATTGGAGAGGTGGCAAATGGAAAGGGCCAGGGCATCGGAGGCATCTTCATAGGCATTTTCAGGGAGTTTTAGTATATTGGCGACCATATACTGGATTTGCTCCTTGCTGGCGTTACCGTATCCGGTTACCGCCTTTTTAACCGTTTTTGGAGAATATTCCGAAAGGGTAAGGTCGAACTCTGCTGCTGCCAAAAGAGCCATCCCTTTAACATGGCCTAAATGAAGCACACTTTTAAAATTACGGGATAAAAAAACCTGTTCTACTGCCATGGCAACGGGCTTGAACTGGTCAATCAAGTTGGTCAACTGCTGGTGAATATGGTGTAATTTATAGTTTAATTTATTTTTTGCCGGTGGAATGATCAGGCCGTTATCGATGTGGATAAACCGGTTGCCTGAGATATCAACTATTCCATACCCGGTTATTTTAGTACCCGGGTCAACACCTAAAACCCTCAATCGATTCACTCCAAAATTACTCAATGCTGTCTAAAACTTCCTGATCAATTTCAATATTAGAGTAGACATCTTGAACGTCTTCATCTTCTTCCAGTTTGTCCAGCAGGTTCAATACCTTCTCGGCATCTCGTTTTTCCAATTTAACTGTGTTTTGGGGGATCATGGCGATTTCGGCGGACAGATATTTGAACTCTTTTTGGTCAAAAGCCTCTTTAACATCATTGAAATTTTCGGGAGCGGTAAATACTTCAAAGATATCCTCTTGTTGAACAATATCATCGGCACCTGCATCCAAAGCGATTTCTATCAGGTCATCTTCAGATACACCCTCTGCATCAAATTGGATAAGCCCTTTTTTATTGAACATCCAGGAAACACAGCCCGATTCTCCCATGGAACCGTTGTATTTGTGTAACGTGTGCCGGATGTTCGCAGTTGTACGGTTGCGGTTGTCGGTAAGCACATCGATTAAAATAGCTACTCCGGCTGGACCATAGCCCTCGTATGAACTCTCTTCGTAATTTACACCTTCCAGGTCACCCGTGCCCTTTTTAACCGCCCGTTCAATGTTATCGCGGGGCATGTTTTCCGCTTTGGCATTATCAATGGCCAGTCTCAGTCTGGGGTTGTTGTCAACATTGCCGCCACCCATTCTGGCGGCAATGGTTATCTCTTTGATAAGTTTGGTAAATACTTTGCCCTTTTTGGCATCTGCTTTGCCTTTTTTGTGCTTAATAGTACTCCATTTACTGTGTCCGGACATATAAGCATCTCCCAATGAACTTTATTAGGTAATAGGTTATTCGTTTATCCTTTTGGTTAACTCACCTGGGCGACCTGCTTGATTTGCATTAAGTGGTGTAGAGAATCTCTTATGTCAGTATGCAAATAGAATAAAGGTAAAATCGTTTTATAGTCGTTTATAATGCGCCCATTGAGCATTATTTATACATATAAAAATAGCACAACCAATGGGTCATTTCAAGATAATTTACCTGATCTGGCCGAAGAATTGTTTTGGGAGGAATAGTTGTGTAATATATTCAATAAAAACGAGATGATTGATAAATATGTTGAAGTTTTAGTGTTGATATTTGAAGGGATGCCAATTCTTTTGTTGATGCCAATATGTGGTATTGTCAAATAAGCAAGCACATCATGATGTGTAAAGTTGCCAAAGGCTGGAACGGGACTAGTTGAGTTAATTTTTAATAAATATTTCGTCCCGATTTGTCTAGTTAAGGATTTTTTAAATAAATCGGTAATGTTCGGGTTTGGAGCACGATATGGTGATGAATAAACAAGATATATCAAGTAAATAGTATGCATATTTTATAGTAATGGTTTAGGTGATGGTTGAATCTGTTGGCTTAAGGCGTCTAAATTGAAACTTTGGTTAACTGGCAACAATATGCCATATAAATAAGTTAAACTATTAGGCAAAACCTATAGAAATAATAGGAGAATAAAATGTCACAATGATATTGATGTTATTTTGGTTGCTTAAAATAGGGTTGATTTTGGATGAGATCGCCTGGAGCGTCAAAAAGTGACCGCCCACCCAGGTCAGCAAGAACAGTTTAACGGTTAAGAAGATGCAGGAGATACGTTTGAGAATCCTGAAATGCCTGCGAAAACAATAGGATGCATGGAGGGGAAGGTGTGTTTGACAGAATGTTGGCACTAAAACGTGAAGTAATTGAGACAAAAATATACAAAAATAACCCATTGTCAAAAAGGTGACACGAGAAAAACCACTTAAATATGTGGCACGCAAAAAGCCGCCCCAAAAAATTATTCACATGAGATGGTGAAAGATAGAAATGATTTTATCTTTTCGATCTTGATTAGAATATCAAATCAAATTAAAATATTATTATAAATGAACGCTATTTAAGGCTCGCTCAAAAAATAATTCATGATAATCATTTAAATACACAAAGTGGTACCTAAAGCAAGTAAAAGCATTGAAACTATTGGAATACGATAAAAACATGAATAAATATAAACCAAATTATTTAGAACTTTTCAAAAGTGGGGAATTGAAAAAAAGAACTGATAAAGCTAAAAAACAACTTGATGATTGTAACTTTTGTCCCCACTTATGTGGTTCAAATCGTCTTAATAATGAATTTGGCTTTTGTAAAGGCGGAAAAAAAACTAGAGTGTACAGTTATTCACCCCATATGGGAGAAGAAGATCCTTTAAGAGGAACCAGTGGATCTGGAACTATATTTTTTGGACGCTGTAATCTCCATTGTATTTTTTGCCAAAACAGTGATATCAGCCAATCAAATTCGGGTACAGAGATTGAGGCCAGTCAATTGGCGGATATTATGCTCGATTTACAGAACCTGGACTGTCATAATATCAATTTAGTTTCACCCAGTCACTTTATCCCCCAAATCCTGGAGGCACTGCTATTTGCGGTCCAACGAGGTCTCTGCCTGCCGCTGGTCTATAATAGTGGTGGTTATGATTCCGCTGATATTCTAAAAGAGATTTTAGATGGTGTAATCGATATTTATATGCCGGATATGAAATATGGCAGCCAGAAGAATGGCCAAAAATATTCAAAGGTCAAGAACTATCCCCAGGTAAACTTTAAAGCGGTAAAAGAGATGCACCGGCAAGTTGGAGACCTCAGCCTTGATGAGAGGGGAATTGCCAGGCGGGGACTTCTTGTTCGCCATCTGGTTCTGCCCCAAAATCTGGCAAACAGTTTTACAGTGTTTGAATTTCTTGCCCAACAGATATCGAAAAATACCTACCTGAATATTATGACTCAATATCACCCTGCCCATAAAGCCCATTATTACCCTGAACTAAACCGGTGTATAACCAGAGATGAGTATATAGAGGCGGTAAAAATGGCCCGTAAATTGGGGTTAAAACGGTTGGATTAACCCTATTTCTCCAGGCTATAGATAACGGTTCCTTCAAGCCCGCTCTTGGTGATCAGGACTATTTCTTTGAGGTTAATTGGTTTTTTGACCAGGTTGAAGGAGATATGATCATTTTGTAGTTCCCGCAGAGACTCGATATATTCCCCATGGAAGGCGGTAATAATATTTATGGGCACTTTTTGGTCCAACTCTCTCAATAATCTTAGCGTCTCTACACCATTCATCCCCGGCATCTTCAAATCCAGAAAGATTAAATCGTGTTTTCCCTGCTTAAATTTATCTATTCACTCCCTTTCTCCGGCTGGCTGTCAAAGGTGATGGTGCCACCGTGGTCCTGAATAATTATTTGGCTAATTGCTAACCCCTTCGGTATTTTTATTCTGTGCTTTTATCCTCTTTAAAATTTCAATGCCATTTAGACCCGGCAATTTATAATCCACAATGACAATATCAGGTTGTTCTTGTGAAAAGAGTTCTATTCCGTCGAAAATAATCTCTTCGTCATCAATAATAAGTATTTTCTTCAAGACAGATCCCAAATTTTTAGATTATTTTTCTGTCAGGCTTTCAGGGTTCAGCCCTTTAAAGGCCGGGTGTAAAAATATCCCGTCTTTGCGGATACATTCGTCGTCTATCCATATTTCACCGCCACCGTACTGGGGAGTTTGGATGCAAACCAGATCCCAGTGAATAACACTGCGGTTGCCGTTATCGGTTTCATCATAGGCATTACCAGGGGTAAAATGGAATGAGCCCATTATTTTTTCATCAAACAGGGTTTCATCCATGGCAAAGGTGATGTTGGGATTACATCCCAGGGCAAATTCGCCAACATAGCGCGCACCTTCATCAGTATCAAAGATCTGATTGATCCGTTCAGTGTCATTGGCAGTAGCCTCTACGATTTTTCCGTTTTTAAAGGTAAGTTTAACCTGGTTAAAGGTAAATCCATTATAACTGGAAGCAGCATTGTAAGAAAGGATTCCATTAACACTGTCGCGCACCGGAGCGCTATAGACCTCGCCGTCCGGTACATTACGGGTGCCATCGCATTTGACTGCGCCGATTCCCTCAATAGAAAAGGTCAAATCAGTGCCTGGCCCTTTGATGGCTACCTGTTTGGCATTGGCCAAAAAATCCACGGCAGGATTCATCATCTTGGACATTTTTTGGTAATCAACTCCAGTAGTTACGTCAAAGTAATAGTCTTCAAATTTAACTGTTGACATTTGAGCCATCATGGCCATGGCCGGGGTGGGATAACGGAGCACTACCCATTTGGTATTGGGGACCCGTTCAGCCATGTGAATTTTGCCAATGATCTCTTTATTAAACAATCCGGTTTGTTCTGAAGGCAGATCGCTCATCTCCTTGACGTTAGCCGGACCCCGTACACCAATATAGGCATCCATCATTTTCATCCGGTACAACTCAGATTCCGCTATCACTGACAGACTTTCAGCAGTGGCTTTTTCTAACAGTTTGCGGGTCAGACGATTGTATTTAATATCCATCAAAGGGATACCACCCGCATCATAAATGGTTTGAACCAAAGATTCCACAAACTCAAGGGGTGTATCATAGGCTTCAATCAAACATTTTTCCCCGGGTTGAATATTAACTGAATAGTTTACCAGAAGATTGGAGAGTTTTTGGTGACGCGGGTCTTGCATAGGTCAACTCCTTTGAAAAGCTTTTGAGCAATGTTAATAGCGGATATTCATTAATATGGATTTATAGACTTTTTGTCAATGCAGATTATTCCAAACGGCACAAGCTGGTTGTGCATCCAAAAGCGGATAATTTTTAGGGCGCGTTTAAAAATCGGTTTACATTAGGGTAAAATACTTTTAATATTTTATCGTCAACAAGGACTAATGACAGAGATTTAGGGCTCGCTTAATATGCAATTGATTGACCAGATACAAATCGCTATGGGACAGATTCCGTTCATGGTGGTAATTACCGACCGTGAGGGGAAAATCATTTACGTAAATAACAAATTTTGCCAGGTAACTGGTTACTCGGCCCAGGAAGTTATTAACCAAAATCCCCGCATTCTCAAATACGGCAGTCACCCAGAATCTTTTTACCGCAATTTATGGCAAACCATTTTAAAGGGTAAAACCTGGAAGGGAGAATTTCACAACCGCAGAAAAAACGGTGAAATATATTGGGAAAGAGCCTCGATATCTTCGATTAAAGATGACCAGGGGGAGATTACCCATTTTATGGCTATAAAAGAGGATATTACCAAACAGGTTGAATTGAAAAACCATAGGTTCAGATTGGAAAATGCTTTAAAAAACTCCGAGGAGAATTACCACCTGGCCATTTTCAACAACCCCAATGGTCTGATTATTGTAGACCAAAAAGGTTTAATCCGCTTTGCCAATCCAGCGGCAGAAGAAATTTTCAATAAAAAGGCTCATGAATTGGAAAATTACGCTTTTGGAATTCCTGTAACTGACGGCAATAGTACGGAGATCTCTATTATCGGTCCAAATCAGCAATTTAAGACAGTCCAGGTAACAGCGGTATCCACACAGTGGGAGCAAGAACAATCCTTTTTGTTGTCCTTGCGGGACCGGACCTTGGAAAAGGAGATGGAACAAGCCATTAACCATGCCAAAGAGAAAGCCGAGGATGCCTATCAAGCCAAAGGCCGGTTCTTGGCCAATATGACCCATGAGATCCGCACCCCCATGAATGCTATTTTCGGTATGACCCATTTACTGGCCAAGACCAGTCTGGACGGTACTCAACTCGATTACCTGAAAAAGATCCAGAGTTCTTCGGAAATGCTGCTGGATATCATCAATAATATCCTTGATCTCTCCAAGGTTGAGGAGGGGATGATTCAACTGGAAAACAATTCTTTCCATTTAAAAGATCTCTTTGACAACCTGGCGGGGATACTATTTCCAAAAGCCAGAGAAAAGGGACTGGCGATTCAATTTCATCTCTCCAAAGAGATACCGACCTCTTTACAGGGAGATTCTTTGCGTCTGAAACAAGTGCTGCTCAATCTGGTCAGCAATGCTATTAAGTTTACGCCACAAGGAAAAATCGATATATCCGCTACTTTGATCGGGGAATCATCAGAAACCGGAGACATATCTCTCCGTTTCGAAATAAAAGATTCCGGCATCGGTGTCACCAAAGAGCAGCAGGCCAGGCTGTTCCAACCCTTTACTCAGGCGGAGTCATCCTTTACCCGCCGCTATGGAGGAACAGGGCTGGGATTGTGTATCAGTAAAAAATTGGTAGATTTAATGGACGGTGAAATTGGTGTGCAAAGTACGTTTGGTAAAGGGAGCATCTTTTATTTTACTGTTTGTCTTCAGCAAGGCAAAGCAGTTGAGGATGAGCAGATATTCACCGTACCAATCGATCCGCACTCTAAATCTTTGCAAAATGTTTCTGTTTTGCTGGTGGAAGACAACTCCTTGAATCAGGAAATAATCGAAGGGTTACTAATCACCCTGGGCGCCAGAGTTTTTGTCGCTGCCAATGGATTGGAAGCAGTGGATTTTCTTTGCGGCAGCGCTGATATTAATGATAGCCGGGAAGGGAAGATCGATTTGGTGCTTATGGACTTGCACATGCCTCAGATGGACGGAAGCCAGGCTACCCGAAAACTCCGGACTCATAAAGAGTTGGAGAACTTACCGATTATTATTATGACAGCGGATATTGATCCTGAAAATTGGAAAAAATGTCTTGATGCAGGTGCAAACGATTATCTTCTCAAACCAATGAAACCAGAACAACTTCACCAGACTCTGTTCAAATGGCTCAAACTCGATGAAAATACTGTGGCGGAAAAAAAGCATACTTGGAACGATCCGAATGATCCAAATGATCCAAATCTGAAAATCATTGCCCAAAAAGGGATTGACGGCTTAGAAGATCCCCCTGACCGCGAAATAGAATTAAAAGTAAAATTGTTGACCCAGGAACAATCTCCTGAACAAAACCAGGCATCGTCCTTTTTGATCTTCTCTGTTTACGATACCGGCGTTGGAGTTTCCCATGATCATAAGGAAATGATTTACCAGCCCTTTTTCCAGGCGGATTCATCGAGCGTTAAAAAATTCCAGGGAGTAGGACTGGGCCTGGCCATAACTAAACGGCTGGTAGAGGATGCTGGAGGAAAAATCTGGTTCGATAGTCCTTCAAAAGGAGACACCATATTTTTCTTCACCATTCCTTTGGGAGTGGATCAAGAGAAAGAGCCATTGGAGCAAACCTGTCCAATTACCCAATTAAAGGGAGTGGAGAAACAAGTTAAAATTCTGGTAGTTGATGACATGAAAGAGAACCGGCTGCTGATCAGAGCATTTTTAAAAAAGTGCTCCTATCTTTTGGAGGAGGCGAAAAATGGTAAACAAGCGCTGGAGATGTTTCGTAAAGATAATTTTGACCTGGTATTGATGGACTTGCAAATGCCGGTAATGGATGGATTTACTGCCACCTCGGAGATGCGTCGTTGGGAAGAGGAGAACAACCGTAACTCTGTACCCATTGTGGCTGTTACCGCCTATGCTCAGGAAGAAAAACGGGTATTGAGTATAAAGGCAGGTTTTTCCTATTTTATGGTCAAACCGATTAAAAAGAAAAAACTACTCCAGGTTATCGAAGGTTATTTGACCTCTGATTCTGCTCAACTTTGATTACCTTAGGGCTTGCTCAAAAATTAATAGTATCCATAGGGATGCCAAGGAAATAATCATGGAGGATAAAGCATCGATAAATTCAGACCTTTCCCAAAGGGACCATTGGGGTAATCTAAAGGTTCGGTTGTCTATTGGCCGGAACAATTACCAGGTGAAACCGGGCCTGTATGCGCTTAATAACCCTGACCGCCATTCAGAGGTGTTTGTATCCGCCAACTACAAACTCAGTTTCGATACCCTGCGCCGGGCGCTTAAGGGGATTCGGGCCTGGATTTTGGTGTTGGATACCAGGGGGATCAACGTATGGTGCGCTGCGGGCAAGGGAACTTTTGGTACCCAGGAGTTGGTGGAGCGCATTCAGACGGTGGCGCTGAAAGAGGTGGTTAGTCATAAGAGGATAATTCTGCCCCAATTGGCTGCTCCGGGGGTGGCTTCTTTTCAGGTGAAAAAAGATACTGGGTTTAAAGTGATCTACGGGCCGGTGCGGGCAGAGGATATTCCGGCATTTTTGGAGGCCGGGTATTTGGCTGAGCCACCCATGCGGCAGGTGAAGTTTTCTCTAAAGGATCGTTTGATTTTGATCCCGGTGGAGATGGTAACCGGTTTTAAATATGCCTTTTTGGTGATGCTAATATTTTTTCTGCTCTCTGGGCTGGATAACCTTGGTTTTAGTCTGGATAAGATGTGGGGCCAGGGTTTAATCGCCGTATTTAACCTGTTTTTTGCCTATCTGGGCGGCACTTTTGTAACTCCGATTCTGTTGCCCTTTTTACCGGGCCGGGCCTTCTCCTTAAAAGGAGCCCTGGCAGGTTTGATCTTGGCCGGGTTGGCCTTGAGTTATCAGTATACAGCCCTTTCCTGGCCGGAGATTGCAGCCTGGGCCTTGATTGTTCCTGCTATTTCCTCTTTTGCCGCCATGAATTTTACCGGCTCTTCCACCTACACCTCTTTATCCGGAGTAATAAAAGAGATGCGCCAGGCTATACCTTTTCAATTGGCAGCCAGTTTATTGGGTTTGGGCCTATGGCTTTTTAGCCGCTTTGTCCCGGGCTCGGAATCGGTTATAGGGGGTTGAAACCATGAAATTATCATCTATAGGACAACTAAAATATCTATCCGGAGTAACCACCTTGGAATTTGACCAGGATAAATGTTGTGGCTGCGGTATTTGCGCTATTGTATGCCCCCACCGGGTTTTTCAAAGTAAAGAAGAAGGTGTAAAGATCAATAACCGGGACAGGTGCATGGAGTGCGGTGCCTGCGCTCAAAATTGTCCCACCCAGGCGTTAACGGTAAGGGCGGGTGTGGGGTGTGCCTATGCTATTATAATGGGAGCTATAAAGGGGACGGAACCAACTTGCGACTGTAGTTCCGATAGCAACAACAGTTGCTGCTGATTTCCTTGCCATAGTAAAAAATGATTAAGAACCACCAGAGGGCCATATGTTTTCAACCCCAAAAAAATTAGCACAAAACTCTATCAATATTTGTGGTCTGCACATCATTATTCTCGGTTTTATTACCATGGTGGTTCATTTATGCTGGACCGAACTCATCGATTTTTGTCAAAATTGTAAAGATGTGTACAATCAAAAATATTATATCAACTACACTATTCGCAAACCACCTTCGGACTTATCTATCAACCATTTTTTATGTCCTTCGCAGTCCT
>CAZTWC010000090.1:2287-12600 GCA_964617105.1 uncultured Myxococcia bacterium | reverse complement strand
CCACTTCTCCAATAATAGCGCCGGTTAGGACCCCCTCTGCTTTTAGATCTGTCAGCAAAGCCTTGGTTTTTGAGGGCTCAACCCCTAAAATCAACCCACCAGAGGTCTGGGGATCAAAAATCAGGTTCATGGCCTGATCCTCTGGAGATAATTCTGTCTTTATAAAGGATTTGAAAAACTCCTGGTTTCTTTTGGTTCCTCCCGGCACCTGATTGAGAGTTAAAGCCTGCTGGCATCCTGGCAACAGAGGCACCTTGGAACAATGAAAACGAATTTTGCACTGGCTAGCCCGGGCCATCTCCACCAAATGACCGGCCAGGCCAAAACCGGTAACATCAGTACAGGACTTAACACCATGTTTAACCGCCACTTGAGAGGCGTCACGGTTAAGAGCACACATAGACTCCACCATTGACTCCACCCAGGCGGAGTCTGCTTTGTCAGCCTTTAAAGCAGTGGCAATCACTCCAGTTCCCACAGCCTTGGTGAGCACCAGTTGCATCCCCGGTTGCAGATTACTGTTCAACATCATTTTGGCGGGTTCCACTTGTCCTAAAACCGACAATCCATACTTGGGCACTTGATCGTCAATACTGTGTCCTCCCACCAGGGCCACCCCGGCCTCCTTCAAAATATCCAGGCCTCCGCCCAAAATTTCCTGTAGAGTATCCAGACCCAATTTTTTACTGGAAAAACAAACCACGTTGACCGCACAGAGAGGATAGCCACCCATGGCATAGATATCACTTAGAGAATTAGCGGCAGCCACCCGGCCGAAGATACGCGGATCATCAACTACCGGAGTAAAAAAATCAATGGTCTGGATAATGGCCAGATCATCACTTATTTTATACACTCCGGCATCTTCCGAACCCTTAAAGCCGGCTAAAACCCGCGGGTCAAACGGTAACTTCAACCCCGATAAAACCTGGTCCAGGACCCCTGGACCTATCTTGGCCGCTCAACCAGAAGCCTGGGCATAATTGGTCAATCTGATTTTTTCCGTAGTCATGGACAATAACCTCAGGTCAATTTCTCTATTTTCATCAATTTGCGCAGTCTCGCCCCGGTTTCCTCCAGGGGATGTTTCTGCCCCTTCTCTCTCATCTGATGAAAATCCTTTAATCCATTTTTATATTCCTCCATCCAGTTGGAGGCAAATTTACCATTCTGGATCTCCCCCAATATCTCTTTCATCCCGGCCCTGGTTTCTTTGGTAATCACTTTGGGACCAGAAACATAGTCCCCCCATTCAGCAGTATCGGAAATGGAATAGCGCATACTGGAAATCCCCCCGGCCTGGATAAGATCGGTAATCAACTTCACCTCGTGAAGACATTCAAAATAGGCGACTTCCGGTTTGTATCCAGCCTCTACCAGAGTTTCGAAGGCAGCTGTAATCAGGTGGGTTAAACCGCCACAAAGAACGGTCTGCTCTCCAAACAGGTCGGTAACAGTTTCCTCCTCAAAGGTGGTTTCTAGCACCCCAACCCGGGCACTCCCCAGGGCGGCGGTGTATGAGAGAGCCAATTTCATCACCTGGCCGCTAAAATCTTGAGCCACTGCTACCAGCGCCGGAACTCCCCACTTCTCAAGAAAAGTACGGCGCAACAAATGGCCTGGGCCCTTGGGGGCTACCATGAAAACATCTATCTCCCGGGGCGGTTCAATATAACCAAAATGGATATTGAAACCATGAGCAAAGCATAAAGCATCGCCGCTATCCATATTTGGGGCTATCGATTTATGAAATATTTCCCCCTGCATAGTGTCCGGAGCCAATATCATCACCAGGTTAGCCCATTTGCTCCCCTCTTCAACCTCCACTACTTTAAAACCATCTTTTTCCGCCTGCTGCCAATTATCTCCCGGCACCTCGGCCACTATCACCTGGCAACCAGAATCCCTCAAATTTTGAGCATGGGCATGTCCCTGAGAGCCATAACCCACAATACAAACTTTGCGATTACGGATTATTTCGATATCTGTATCTTGTTGATAAAACATTTTGCACCTCTCTTTTTTACGTTCTGTCTTCTTCTGCACTAACCTCTGAGCCTTTTTTTCCTACTCTCGATATAAATAAATCTTCACTGTCCCTGGTCATGGCGATCATGCCGCTACGGCTTATCTCCTTAATACCATAAGGCCGCAAAGTTTCAACCAGAGAATTTATCCTCCCCTGGTTGTCCACTATCTCCAGGATCATGGTGTTTTTAGACACATCTGTCACCCGGGTGCTGAATATTTCCGCCAGTTTAATCACCTCCTGCCGCTTTACGGGCGGAACATAGATCTTAATAAAAGCCAACTCCCTTAAAATAAGATCCCGGTTGGTGACATCGCTAATTTTTACCACCTCGATTAGTTTATATAATTGTTTGATCACCTGCTCCACATTGGTGTCGCTGCCATCTACAACTATAGTAATCCGGTAGATACTATCCTGCACCGAAGGTCCATCGGTAACACTCTTGATATTAAACCGCCGCCGCCTCAACAGGGAGGTTATCTTGTTTAAAACCCCTGGCTTGTGCTGCACCAGCACGATAATCACATGCTCTCTATTCATATAAAACACCTAAAAAATTGTTTTATGGATGCACCGCTATCAATACCCTAATGTATCGGGCGACGAGAGTGGTGTAGATGCAAGGCGCCGAAAATTATTTAACCGCAGTCGTATATATAATACGTCGAGGATTAAATAATTTTCGGCAACGCCGCAGATGCACCGCTATCGTCGCCCGATGATTATGTCTTTGAGGCCGGCCCCTGGCTTAATCATCGGATACACATTATCCTCGCTCTTTACCTTGCACTCCAACAAGGTCGGGCCTTTATGATCCAGTACTGAATCTATGGCATCCTCCAGCAACTCCGGTTTATCCACTGCTTTTGCTTCAAGCCCATAAGCCTGGGCTACTTTTACAAAATGGGGGTTATGCAATTTGGTAGAAGCATAATTTTTTCCATAAAACAACTCCTGCCATTGCCTTACCATGCCCAGATAGGCATTATTGATCACAAAAATTTTAATTGATATCTCCTCTTGTAGAAGAGTTATCAGTTCCTGGATATTCATCTGTAGTCCGCCATCGCCGCATATCAGGATTACGGTTTCGGTTGGCCTGGCCATTTTTGCCCCAATAGAGGCTGGCAAACCATATCCCATGGCTCCCAGGCCGCCGGAGGACAAAAAAGTGTTGGGCCGGTCTACGGCCATATGTTGGGCGGTCCACATCTGGTGTTGCCCTACATCGGTAACCACTAAAAAATTGTTGCCAAACTTTTCTCTAACCTTTTTTGCCACCTTACTAATCACCAAAGGTGCGGTTAATTCATTTTTATGAACCAATTCGGGAATGGGTGGTTTTATCTCCTCCAACTCCTTGAACCAGCGGCGGTGATCGCTGCTGTTTACCATCAGCAGCAGTTGTTCTAGGATATTTTTTACATCTCCCACCACCGGAATATGGGTGGAAATATTTTTACCTATCTCGGCGGGATCGATATCAATATGGATAATCTGGGCTCCCCGGCCGAAGAGATCGAGTTTGCCGGTGATACGATCATCGAAACGCACCCCAATGCCCACAATACAATCGGCCCGGGTTACCGCATTGTTGGCCCTGGCAGTGCCGTGCATTCCAATCATTCCCAAGGAAAGGGGATGGTCTTCCGGGACAACACCTTTGCCAAGCAAGGTATGGGTAATGGGGATATCGCATTTTTCCAGCAACTGGATTAACTCTTTCCAGGCCCGGGAGATCAACACCCCATGACCAGCGATCACCAACGGCCGGTTAGAATCATTGATAAAATCAGCAGCCCGGCGGATAGACCGCAGGCTGCCGACATACTTGGGTCGGTATCCCGGGAGATTCACCCTGGTCGGATAGATAAAACTCTTTACCTCTTCCCGAAATACATCCACCGGAATATCAATATGCACTGGTCCCGGCCGGCCGGTAGTGGCAATGTGAAAAGCCTCTTTGACAATCTTGGGTATATCGGCTGCCCGGTCTACCAGATAATTCTGTTTGGTTATTGGCAGGGTAATGCCGGTGATATCGACCTCCTGAAAAGCATCCCGGCCAATCAGCCCACTCACCACTTGGCCGGTAATGGCGATAAGGGGAACCGAATCCATGTGGGCATTGGCAATTCCGGTAACCAGATTGGTAGCCCCTGGTCCAGAAGTGGCCAGGCAGACTCCGGCTTTACCAGAGGCCCGGGCATAGCCTTCAGCGGCAAAAGCGGCCGCCTGTTCGTGACGAGTCAAAATGTGCTTTAGTTGCGGATACTCCCGCATCACATGATAAAGTGGGATCACCACTCCACCCGGGTACCCGAAAATAACCTCTACCTCCTCCTGAATTAAGGATTTTAACAACAGGTGGGAACCGTTGATGGGTTGTTCTTTTTTAGCCATCTCATCTATCTCCAGTACACCTAAAGTGCACAATTTTGTGTCAACAACGACCGATTCACATATTTTCTGAGGTCCTGGCCAAAATACTCTCCCGATACCGGGCTAACATGGGGGTTACTTCCCGGCTGGGAATTTGCCGCTTTTCTAGTCGATTTTTAATAACTTGATCTGAAAGTTCCAACTCTATTTTCCTGGCCTCGATATCTATATGGATTATATCGCCGTCCTGCACCGCACCGATAGCCCCGCCCAAAAAGGCTTCCGGCTCCACATGCCCTATACAGGCGCCCCTGGTGCCTCCTGAAAACCTGCCGTCAGTAATCAATGCCACTTTTTTATAGCCAGCCCCCATAATAGCAGCGGTGGGGGTGAGCATCTCCGGCATCCCAGGCGCTCCGGCTGGCCCCATGTATGGCAAGACCACCACGTCTCCCTCCTGAAGAGTTCTCTGCTCTATAGCGACCAGCAGATCCTCTTCTTTAAGAAATACCCGGGCTGGACCTCTATGTGCCAGCATATCAGCAGCCACTGCACTCTGCTTTACCACTGACCGATGAGCCAGGTTGCCCTTTAATATGGCTATACCTCCCTGCGGGAAAAAGGGGTTTGTTTTTGGACGAATCACCGTGGGATCCCTAACCGTAGCCAGACCGGCGATCTCGGTTATATCCATACCATCCACCGTGATTGAACTTTGCAAAGAGTCCTCCAGCCGGTTCAAAACCGCTGCCACGCCGCCGGCCCGGTCCAAATCCTCCATAAAATGATCTCCCGCCGGCCGTATGCTGCACAAAGTGGAAATTTGGCGCGATATCTGATCAAAACTCTCTGGTTCCAAATCAAAACCAAACTCCCTGGCCACTGCTGGTAAGTGAAGAACGCTGTTGGTGGAACCACCCAGGGCCATGTCTACTCTAATAGCATTTAAAAAACTCTTTTCAGTAATCAACTTGTGGGGACGGATATTGCCCCGCACCATCTCTACTGCTCTTTTTCCACTCAGGTAGGCTAACTCTCTTCGGCTGGGATTTTCAGCCAGCATAGTGGCACAGCCGCTAAGAGAAAGCCCTAACGCCTCCGTCAAGCAAGCCATGGTATTGGCAGTAAACATACCGGCGCAACTGCCGGGACCGGGGCAACTCTGCTTTTCGATAATGGCTAACTCTTCAGCACTGATTTTATTGGCCCGAAATTGACCCACTGCTTCAAAACACGATACCAAATCCAGTCGTTTCCCGTTGCTACCGCCGCTGCGCATGGGACCACCGGTAAACAGCAGGGAGGGCAAATTAAGACGGCCTATGGCCATTAGCATAGCGGGGGTAATTTTATCACAGTTGGTTATCCCCACCCAACCATCCAAACTGTGAGAGAGGACCATCATCTCGATGTTGTCGGCAATATTTTCCCGGGAGGGAAGAGAATGGCGCATCTCCACAAACATGGCAATACCATCGCAAATCCCAGGTACGCCCCATACAAACGGCACTCCGCCAGCATCTTTTATCCCGGCTATCACCTCCTGGCAGAGCTGTTGCAAGTGGATATGACCGGGAATAATATTGTTATAACTGTTGGCCACACCAATAAATGGTTTGGTAAAATCTTCATCCTTTAAACCCACCGCCCGCAACAGAGCCCGATGTGGAGTGGTGTCAACTCCCTGTTTGATCTTATCAGAACCCATATAATACTCCAATTAAACCTAGTTAATTCGTATCAATCCTACCACCACCAATATGCTATTGCAAGAGCTTTGCTTTTAGAGGCTCAGAGCAGACCGGCAGCACATTGTGGCCTTAATATGTTTCTATATATTAAGGGGTTATATTTTTCGCTAATATTATGTATAATACATCTTTACTGTGATCAAATTCTTTTCATTATCCCGGGAGGACAAAATGAAATTTTTATCCCTTAAGAACAAATCTATCACCACTTTATTGCTGATTATCTGCCTGACCTTTTTTACGGCCATGGGCTGCGGCGGCAGCGGAGATGGCGACAAAGGCGACTCAACGGTTGAGGACGGCGGCCAGGATGCTGGCGATAAAACCGATGCTGGCGAAAAAGAGGATGGTGGCGAAGGTGAAGTGGATGGCGGCGATGCTGAAGTGGATGAAACCCCGGCTCCCCAACCGTTAAAGTTTACATCTTTCCCCATCACCAACGGGTCTGTGGGACAAAAATACCGCTACCAGGTAACTTTGAACAACAGCGGTGAATACCTGTTCTCCATAAAAAAACGGCCCGATGGGATGACTATCAATGAAAACGGCCTCATTACCTGGTACCCGGGCAAAGATAGCGGTGAAAGCCAGGAGGTGACTGTCAAAGTGATGTTGGGCACAGAGGTGGTAGAACAAAAGTTTACCATAGACATCGCCTCTTTTAAAAAGTGGAAAGAGGAGGAGGTCAATCCCAAGAATCCCAATGGTAAATCGGTAACCGTGGATGCTCCCATGAGTCCCATTAAAGGTAGTGGGGTAAATATACCGGCCGAAGCAGTGCGTTCTCAGGAAAAATCGATAAAAGTCTCGGTCAACCAGGTTAACAATGCCCCCAATGTTCCCCACATGGGAGTCAGGGGCGGCGTGCGCGGCAAAGAGGGAAAAATAACCCAGGCCGACCTGGTGCCGGTAGAATTTGGCCCGGCAGGCACCAAATTTGATTCGCCGGTGGAACTCTTCTTGCCCCTGCCCAAAAATATCGACTCCTCGGTCAAGTTAGAAGCCAAGACCTTTAACCTGGAAAGCGGCAACTGGGAAAATGCCGATTTGGAAGATGTGGACTATGAAAATAATGTTGCGGTGGTCAGGTCTAACCACTTTTCTATGTATACTGTTACCCCAAAACCAGACATTGTATCTACCAAATTGTTCTTAGGCGGTGATAACTGCAGCCAAAAAATGTTTGCTGAATTCAAACTGGATGTAAAACCAGAAGAGATTGAAACCAAATATATTAATGTGCTCACCGACGGTATTAAAATAACCGAGAAAAACCTCAAAGAGATTATCCAAAAAATGGATGATAGAGTTCTTTCAATAAAATATCAAGTATATGTTTTATCGAAGAATTCATCATCAGATAACGAATTATATTTTAGTGATATGATAGGAATTGGCTCTTTATTTGCCAAAATTAGTACTTTTCAGGACAACCTTGGTGAAAACAAGAAAAAAATTGTTTTAACTGCTGAGACTGAACTTGTAAACCAGGTTTTTAACGTTAAAACCGATATTGAAGAAATAACCAATTTACTTTTCAACGATAAATTTAGAATACCTATCTATATGTATAGAAATTGGAATGACCAAACAAAATCAACTCCCATTACTGTCAGTTATACTATCGAAATCAGTTTACTAAAAACGGGGAAGGCAGAAAACCCTTTGGTGGGGGGACTCTTCCGCAACACAAAACTTTTAGCCCAAACCATTGCAACAGAAGAATTCTCCAAACTGTCCATAATAGATGATGACAAAGACTGCGATGGCATTAAAAATCAGGACGACAAAGAGGATAAAAAGTTTGTTCCTCCATTATTTAAAGCACAATTAACCGAAAAAGTGATTGTAACTGAAATCAATAAAACTGTTGATCTAAAGATAGTGGTGGAACATGCTGAGGAGACCCTTAGTAAATGGAGCAGTTCTGGCGGCAGAATCATAGCGGTAGCCAAACCAGAAAACAAAAATCAAAGAGCCAATTTCTCCTCCACCAAACCGGGCACTTTTCAGGTGAAACTTGCGGTAAAAATTAAAGATGACCCCAATGAATATAGCCATACCTTTAATATTAGGGTAGAAAAACCGGTCATAAACACACCTCCCACCTGCAAAATTATCTCTATGCGCCCTGCCCTGAAAGAGAATGACAAACTTCAATTAATCGCCATTGGAGAGGATGCGGAACAGTTGGGCAACAATTTGCGCTTTCGCTGGGAAAGCAATGGTGATCTGTCCAGTGATAAGGGGCCTAATGTTTCCTTTAGTGCTGCTGATGCCGGCGATTACCATGTTAGATGTTTTGCTCACGATGGCAAGGAAGAGGGTAAGCCTTCCCAGATAGCATTGACCGTGGTGAAAGAGAAAGAAAACATGGCGCCCAAAGATTTTCGGGTGACCCCCATAAGTTTAGTGGTGGAAAAAGAGGATCCAACGGCTGAAGCCAGTGTAAATATTGTAACCAGGGCTATGGACCCGGAAGGTGAAAAGGTAACCTTTAACTTTAATTTGCTGACCCGCAAAGATGCATCCCTTACCAAAGTTGGTGAAGATCTCCCCTACCGTGCAGTACGTAAACTTACCTCCAAGCAGTTAGGTTCTTTTATTCTAAAAGTTTTCGGCCAGGATGAACAAGGCGCTAAAACCAGGGTTCAGTTTGTAAAAATCACCATTGTTCCAAAAATAGCCAAACCAGTAGACAATGATGGTGATGGTTTTCCCGGCGGCACCGGCAAGGGACTGGACTGTGATGACAATAATATTCGTATCAATCCAGGCGCCAAAGAGATCTGCGGCGACAATATCGACCAGGACTGCAACGGCTCCGATTTGGGAGTTGAGCACTGTGATGGTGACGGCGACAGTATAACTCCCAGCGAAGGGGACTGTGATGATGCTGATCCCTCCCGTTTTCCCGGGGCCAGAGAATTTTGTGACGGTATAGACAATAACTGCAACCAGGAGGTAGATGAAGGTTATTCACTGGGCTTCCCCTGTATGGTGGGCAAAGGTGAGTGTCATGACGAAGGGGAGTTGGTCTGCTCCAGTTCCAAAACTACAGTGGCTTGCAGCGCTTCAGTGAAAGAGAAAGAAGCGGAAATCTGTGATGGCCGGGATAATGATTGCGATGGCCAGGTGGATGAAGAGATTGCCACCGAATTATGCGATTTGCAGGATGGCGTATGTCAAGGGGCCCAGAAATACTGCGGCGGCAAATTGGGTTACCTGGTGTGCGGAGCTGGAGAATATGATGCCGATTATGAGATCGAGGAGACCTCCTGCGATGGTAAGGATAACGATTGTGATGGCCAGGTGGATGAAAACTGCCTGTGCCAGCAAAATGAGACCAGGCCTTGCGGAATAGACACTGGTGAGTGCCAAAAAGGTACCCAGTCCTGTTCCAGCGGCAAGTGGGCCAGTTGCTCCGGGGCTAAACCTCCCAAGGCGGAACTGTGCAACGGCAAGGATGATGACTGTGATGGTGAGATTGATGAAGATTTTGCCTGGTTGGAAACTGCCTGTGACGGTGCTGATACTGATATGTGTAAAAACGGCACCTATACCTGTTCTAGCGACGGCAAAAAAGTGGTATGCGAAAATGAAACCAAAAAAGATATCAAAGATATTTGCAACAACATAGATGACGACTGTGACGGCCAGATTGATGAAGATTTCCCCACTCTGGGAAAACGCTGTGATTCCGATGATCCTGATCTTTGCCAGGCCGGCACCTTTCAATGTGATGCTTCCGGCGACAAAACTATATGCAAGGAGAGTAAAACCTTTGCCGAACTGTGCAACCGGATGGATGATGACTGCGATGGGGCAGTGGATGAAAATTTTCCAAAATTGAACCAATCATGCGATGGACTTGACTCAGACCGTTGTAAAAATGGTAAATTTATCTGCACTCTTGATGGCTCCACCACCACCTGTAATGAGCCCACAGAGGGAGGAATAAAAGAGATTTGCGACAACAAAGACAATGATTGTGATGGAACAGTGGACGAGGGCTTGCGCAATGCCTGCGGTCAATGCGGAGCAACTCCGGCTGAAGTTTGCGATAACCAGGACAATGATTGCGATGGTAAGACCGACGAAGGGCTACTCAATGCCTGCGGACAGTGTGGCGCAACTCCTATAGAGAT
>CAZTWC010000090.1:0-2277 GCA_964617105.1 uncultured Myxococcia bacterium | reverse complement strand
GAAAGGATAACGACTGCGATGGGGCAACCGATGAAGGGTTGACAGCGGCGGCAGCCACCAAAACCCGGGGCCTTTGCGCTGGAAAAAAATTGGTCTGCAGCGGCGCTGACGGGTGGAAAGAACCGGATTATACCGCCATCAGCGGTTATGAAACAACTGAGACCAGTTGCGATAATAAAGACAACGACTGTAACGGACAGGTGGATGAGGGCCTGAAAAATGGCTGCGGGGGCTGCGGGGAGATGCAAGGCCAGTTAGAGGAATCCTGTGACGGTCCGGATGAAGACCAATGCAAGCACGGAACTTTTGTCTGTAAATCAGACAATAGTGATGTGGAGTGTAGCGAAATAGGCGCCAGTTTTGGTGAAATTTGCGATGGTGAAGATAACAACTGTGACGGCCAAGTGGACGAAGGGGTGCTCAACGAATGCAACGGTTGTGGAGAGATGCAGGGCAAACCGGGTGATTCCTGTGACAGCGATGACAGCGACCTCTGTAAAAAAGGCACCTGGACCTGTAAAATTGATGCCGTTGATGTGGAGTGTGTAAATGAGAGTATAAAGAATATAGTTGAAATATGTGATAACCAGGACAATGACTGCGATGGACAAGTTGATGAAAATATCCAGGTGGCCTGTTATATGGGCCCCCAAGATGCTATGGGAGTTGGAGCCTGCCAATCTGGAGTCAAGGTTTGCCAAGCCGGTAGTTTCAAAGAGTGCGTAGGTCAGGTGCTGCCACAGCCAGAAGAGTGTGATGGCAAAGATAATGACTGCGATGGCGCTATTGACGAAGAGTGCGGCATAGCCCAATTTGCCCATTGCGATGGAGAAAGAAAATGTGAGCCGTCCAGTTACTGTTTTTATAGCGAGCGTTTCAAAACAAATCACGGCTGGTGCTTTCCGATTTGCCACGGAGATACCTCCTGTCCTCCCAAGTTCAGTTGTATGGTAGACAAAGACGGCGAACGGTGTCACCCTGAGGATAAAGATAAAGACACCTTCCCCTTCTTTGTGGATTGCGATGAAAACAACCCGGAAATCAACCCCGGTGCCAAAGAGGTGTGTAAAGACCAGAAAGATAATAACTGTAACAACAAAGTGGATGAGATCTGTGAAGACCTGGATAACGACACTTTTCTGGGGGATGTAGATTGCGATGATCACAACAAGGAGATCAATCCCAATGCTACCGAAATTTGCGATAATCTAGACAACAACTGTGACGGAGCTATTGATGAACTGGCCTCCTGCCAGACCGTGGGCAAATCCTGCTTAAAGGACTCTGACTGCTCTTTTTTAATTGATGGCACTGCCAGAGATGCTCTTTGCTCTAAACCCTGGTATATTGACAACCGGGATGAAAGTCTGATCAAAGGAGTTTGTATTGTAGAAAACCAAAACTGCACAGAATTTACCTGCCCTTCGGAATCGGTTTGTGCTACCACCACAGAAGGTAATATTCAAGCCTGCCTGCCCAAATGCAAACAGCATCTCTGTTCCGAAGGCTTTACCTGTAACTATATTTTTGGCGGCGCCTATTGTGACCGCCGCTGCAAGGTCAACCAGGAATGTAAAATCCAAACCAGTCTATTCACTGGCCAGGGAACCTGTCATTGGGACGGCCGCTGCTCTTTGCCCTGCAAAGATGCCGCCGACACCGACCTGTGTCAGGAATTGGAAAGCGCCTTTAACAGTGCTGGTGCAGATATTAATTTCAAGTGCGAGTTGGAAAATACCCAAACTAAAGATGGCTATACTAAGGGAGGCGAATTCTGCAGGCCCATGTGCAAATACAACCACCAGTGCAGCGCCGGGCATGTGTGCGTGGGCGGCATGTGTGTGCCGGAATGTCATAAACCCTACGAAGCCTGTGAATTCTATAACATGGCTGGAATCTGCCATGTAGCTGGCAAACACAGTATTTATACCGAAGACCAACAAACCAAACTGGGTGAAGTGGGCGGTAATTACTGCTTTCAGAAATGCAAAATCAATTCTGAGTGCAGCGATGACAATAACCGGGTATGTGTTCAAGGAATGTGTGCGCCCAAATGCCCGGCCAGTCCGGCTAAATGCTCTGACCAGGCCCAGGATACTATATGCTGGCCCCATTTTATTCGCGATCTGTACCAGGATGGTAATCTGATCGGTGAAGAGGGTGGAAGTTATTGCAGCTACCCCTGTAAAATCAACATCGATTGCGGCCCGGGCCAGGTTTGCCTGAAAGATGGTCTCTGTGCAGCCGGCTGCACCATGGTGGGAGTCAAATGCGGTT
>CAZTWC010000089.1:10029-12602 GCA_964617105.1 uncultured Myxococcia bacterium | reverse complement strand
CGTGACCACATTCCGATATAACCAGTTTTTTAGCGCCCAACTCGGAAGTTTTTTCAAAGAGCCTCCGGCCCACTGAACCGCCCAGGTCATCGTCGCCATTGAACAGGCCAAAGTTGGTCATATCCCAGCATTCACTAGGCATGGTCCAGTTGGCGCCGGCCGCCCAAAAGATTTTAGCGGCATCGGCGATACTACGCGGATCGTATTTGATCTCCCGGGGATTGATAGAATAGACAATGTCCGCTCCCTGTTTATCGATAGGGATGGCAGCATTGGGATCGCCCACTTCATCCACTAACTCCTCTGACATCCATTCGACGGTATCGATATATTCCTCTTTGAGCACCCCCATCTGGTTACCTAACTCCCATTGGTCTTTGGAGACCACCCGGACACCTTCCGGCATGACACCCACATAGGTAAGTAATCCTCTGGTCACCCGGTTTAGGGTGGCGAAATCAACTCCCATGGGGCAGTTGATGGTGCAGCGCCGGCAATTGGTGCATTTTCCAAAGGAAATATCTTTTAAATTTTCCAACTCTTCATCGGTAAAAATGCTTTTGGCTTTATAAAAGGAGGGTAAAAGCCGGGGAGCCCAATCGTGATGGGCCTTAAAAATTTTACGTATTTGATCGCCCTTATAGGCTGGAATATAGGTTGGGTCATCGGGGTTGGCCATTACATAGTGGCAGGAGTCGGTGCACATGCCGCAATGAACGCAGCCCACCAGGGAACCGACTAGTTGCCGTTTCAATTTTACCGGTAACCTTTCCAGAAATTTTTGAGCCTTCTGAGAACGGATTTTTTCAGACATGGTGCACTCCTCTATTTTTCGGCGTTAGTCAGCCCTTGGTTTACATTTCTTATCAATTGGGACAATTTTTCATCATCCTGAACGTTCTGCTCAAGGGGGAATACTCCGCGATACCCCAGAGTTCTACCTAAATACCAGCGGTTAAAAGGGTAGTATAAGTAATGGGAAATTTTACTAAAAGGAACATAGAACAGAAAAAACACCGTTAAAATAAAATAGGTCAATTGTTGCCATTCACCCACACCGAGGTTGTTGGGGGCAGATATGAAGCCGAAGAATAACCAGATAGTAAGCAGGCTGATGGCAAAATAATCATCAGGCGTGCTAATGGCCATCAATTGGGGATCGCTGATGCGACGGGCAATTCTAATAACGCCAACCACAAAGGCGCCTCCGATAACAACCTGAAACAGGAAGACTACCGTAGAATATGTTAGGATTACCGGAAAATATGAGAAGGTTACTGCCAAAAAAATACAACTTACTGCGCCAATGTGGAAAATGACAAATTGAACCCAAAAGCCTATATTGCGGCGGGAACTCTCCATTGTCCAGGGCAGTGTGACATTGAGCAGCGACATTTTTGCCCCATGAGCGGGGGTGGTATTACCATGACCGGTGCGTGCCTGCCGATCAGACATTGGGGGGAAACGCATAAACCATATAAGTCTAAAAACATAAACCGTTACCATCCATAGTAAGGCCATATCGTGAGCCTGGTGTTTTAAAAAATGAAGCAATGGACTTTCTGCCATGATCAACTCCTTCTGTAAAATTGCCAATATATAAATTAAAATTGTTACTCTTTTTGAATTACAAAGACTCTAACCTTTTATTAAAGGGAATCCATTCCCGGTTATCCTGCAGAACCACTTCTACCTCTTTTAGAGTGGAATTGGTTTCCAGGTATTGTTTAACAGTGGTCAGCAATACATCGGCGCAAAGGTCGAGAGGGACACCGTAAAAGCCTGTACCCAACGGAGGAAAAGCCACTTTCTTGATATCTTTCTTCTCTGCCGTGGATTTGAGAGCATTTAAAATTGTGGTGCTCAGTTTTTCCTTGATGTTTTCTTCCTGAAACTTGGGTCCCACTGCATGAATAATATAGTTAGCTTTCATATTGCCGGCAGATGAGATAATAGCATCGCCCACGTTAAGTTCACTATTCTCTTTAAGGTATTCTTCCAATTCTTTTTTGATCTCCGGACCTCCTCTGACAGCAATGGCGCCGCCAAATCCAGATCCTAACTCCAGGTTCTCTACAGCATGGTAAACAAAGGCATCGGTTTCCACGTCAGTGACATCCCCCCGTATCAGGCGGAGAATTTTATCCTCTATTTTTTTTTCACACATATGTCACTCCTTTTGGCCAAATCGAAATTGTTGTTATGGATTTTATCTATTTTATGTTTTTGGCAAGTCGAAGTATGAATTCATAGCATGCTGCTCAATATTTGTCAACTGTAATTCCACGGTTCCAGGGTTCCACTTAGGTAGAAACAACGGTTATAAAAGGGGTTGCAGGAGGGGCAGATGGGACAAAAATTTAGTGGGTATCTTTGAAATGTTTAGTTGCATGCCGAAGTTGGTCAACGTATAAAGGGGTGCGAATAGGGCGAGTCGGACTGTAAGTCAAGCGACTGATGTCGCTTGACCGGGCATTAGGCTATATGATTGTTTATCTCTCTCAATAGCACTTGCTCATTCACTGGTTTCTCAATAAAATATTCCGGTTCCGGCACTGGCCCACACTTTTTGA
>CAZTWC010000089.1:0-10013 GCA_964617105.1 uncultured Myxococcia bacterium | reverse complement strand
GTCCGGTTACAATGATGATAGGAATATTTTTTAAAGTCTCATCTTTCTTTATGTGCCGGAAAAATTTGACTCCGCTCTGGTTGGGCATAACCAGGTCAAGCAAAATCAAATTTGGTTTCTCCTGCCTGACTTTCTCTATCCCCTCTTTGCCATCAGAGGCAGAGTAGGTGGCAAAGCCATTGTCTTGGAGCAGGGTGGTTAAAAATGTAACCATATCGGGCTCATCATCAATTACCAGCACTTTTTTGGTTTCCATAATGTTACCTCGTTTCTATTGATTGATAAATGACTAATATCCATTCCTTATTTCCTGCTCCCGATTAACTATTTCTTGGGTAGAAAAATAATTTTGGGGCAGTTTTATAATAAAATTTGTCCCCTTTCCCGGCTGGGAATCGATTAGAATTGTGCCTCCGTGGTTTTTAACCACTTTGTTGGCTACATATAATCCCAGGCCAGTCCCCTGGCTTCCCTTGGAGGAAAAAAACAGGCTAAAAGCTTTTTCTCTATTCTCCTGGTCCATGCCAACCCCATTGTCAGATACCTTGATCACTACCCTATTCGATTCAGTATAGGCGTCTATCTCCACCCGGTGTTCATCCTTTTGGCTATCCATGCGACAGGCGTCATAGGCGTTTTCGACCAGGTTCATCAGCATCGAATACAGGGCACTACCATCACCCTCAACCATTTCCAGGTTCTCCTCTCCCTTGACCTTCAAATCGATTCCATGGGTCTTCGCCATATCTTCGGTATCGAGATGGATATCCTCAATCAGATTGCTAATATCCACCAACTCCCAATTCACATCCCGGTCCTTGGCTGAATACAACAGATTAAGGGTGACTCTACGTATTCTATGGAGGTTTCTTTGAACCATCTCCCAACCCTGCTTTATGCGGCTGAAGTTTTCTTTTTTAATCCCGCTCTCCACCAAATAACGTCCACCGTCAATGCCGCCGATAAACCCTTTTATATCATGGGCAGAAGAACCGACTATAAGCCCCAGAGAGGCTAATTTCGACTGCAGTTTCCGGATATCGGTAATGTCAGTAAACATCTCCATAACAGCCACCACCTTGCCGGAAGCATTGCGCAAGGGAGCAGAGTGGCATAAAACATTTCTGGGCTCCCCCTCCAGAGAATTCATTATCTCTTCGGTGTGATGCGGTTGGCCGTCACCAAAAGAGTCCATTACCAAACAATCGGGGCATGGTTTATCCCTTTGTTTATATACTTTATAACAATTAGAACCGATACAATCGCCAAAATCATCTTTAAACAGCCGGTTGGCATCGATAATCTTCAAATTTTTGTCCTGCACTGAAATGTAACAGGGTACCTCAGAAAACAGAGCCCGATACTTCTCTTGCAACTGTTTTACCTCAGAGATATCGGTGGACATCTCCATTACCGCTACCACATTATCAGTGTTATCTGTTATCGGCGAAGTCCAGACCACTACCGGTATTTTCTTACCATCTTTTAGTTGAATCAACTCTTCGTTGCTATGTTTCTTCCCATCCTGAAAGGTTTTTTCAACCGGGCACTTCGGGCATTTGTCAGTGCGGTTCTTATAGACTTGAAAACAATATCTTCCAATTGCCTGGCCGAAATCATCCCGATATTTTTTATTAGTATCGATAATGCGCAAATTTTGATCCTGGATAGTGACATAGCAAGGCATCTGTTCAAAGTATTGGCGGTAAATATTTTCCACTGGCCTTTCTCCTGAATTTACTGATAAAAATCATTTAGTGCCCTAAAAGTGAAAGAACACAAAGCAATCTTTATATCTTATAAATAAATTCATTGCAAAACTTTATCGCCCAAATAGCCAATAATTTTCAGTAGGGCAGACCTACCTGGGAAGACGTAATATTTTACGTATGTTCATCAGCACGGTTTCCTCTTTGACCGGTTTATTCATATACCCTTCCGGCCGGGGTAGATCTTGTGAATAAATCAACTTTCTCAATTTTGGCTGGCCCGAGATAACGCAAACCGGAATATTCTGCAATTCCGATTTGGCTTTTAAAGCCGCATAAGTTTCACCACCGTCCATCTCCGGCATGGCCAAATCCAAGGTGATCAGATTCGGTTTCTCTGCCTGGGCGATTTCCAAAGCCTCTTTTCCGTTAGAAGCCTGAAATACCGTGGCGCCGTTGTCCTCAAAAAGGGTGGACAAAAAAGTCCTCATATCTGGTTCATCATCAGTAACCAAAATCTTAAGCCCAAATAATAGAGTATTTTCTTGGTTTATAGTCCCCATTTTGTACCTCCTATACTAAGGAATTGATAAAAAATTTACGAATCTATTTTTTTAACACCGATAAAATTTCTGCCAGTTTTTGTTTGTCCACGTTTTCCATCAGGGTTGAAATCTCTGCCTGTAACTCCTGGCGTGACATAGTCTTTGCCCCCCCTTTTCTGGCCAGAATATCTTCAATACTCTCCAGCAGAAGATCTATATTAACCGGCTTTTCCAGGAACAATTCTGGCTCCGGAACTCGTTCATCCGGCACCAGTTTACGAAAACTCTCGCTGATAAAGTTCCTGGCAATTCCAAAGGCGCTTAAAAAAATTACTGGCACATGCCGGTAGTTATCATTCAATTTCAATTGCCGGTAGAGGGAGATTCCCGACTGCCGGGGAAGCCTGATGTCCAATATAATCAGATCCGGCAAGATCACATCGATTTTTTTTAACGCTTCATCGGCATTTCGAGCCTCAATCATTTGATAACCGTGATCTGTAAGCAGAGCGGTCATAAAAATGATATTGTCAGGTTCATCATCCACCACCAGAATTTTAATCATCTCCCGGTGCTGTTGAGTAGGCCGCATTTTTGCTTTCATTGCAGTCATTCTAATAAACCTTAGGGCTCCTTAAATTAGAATACTTCATCCCATTCGATAAAGGGTTGTTTGATATCTTCCATGCAGTTGACAATTAATTCCACCAGCCCATCGTATTTTATGCCAAATTTTTCCCAGGCTTTATAATACTTGAACATATCCCGGATTTGTCCTTTGCAGTTTGAGCAGGGTGCACACAGGTATTTTTTGACATCAGGAGATGGACAATCGGAAAAAGCATTGATAATCTGCTCAAATTTTTTCCGGCCGGAAACATTAAAACGCCAGTCTTCAAAATTATTGGGCGACATAATGGCAAAACCGCTCCCGCCACCGCAACAGTAATTGGTAACACCATGGGGATACATCTCCCTGAACTGGGGGGCAATATGGCGTATTATCCGGCGCTGTGGTTCCACCACGCCCATGGCTCTCGCCACGTTGCAGGGGTCATGCAACGTGACCGGAAAATCATTCTTGGATGGATCAAGTTTTAACTTGCCGCTAAAAACTATATTCTCCAGCAAGGTAAAACAACTTTCCCGCGGTATATTGAGATCGCCGGTGGCAACCCGGTCAGCAATAACCATCAAGGCTTTGTGAGCGTGCCCACATTCACCCACCACGATCTTTTTCACTCCCAGTTTTTTGGCTACCTGTAAATGCTTCAGGGCCACCCGGGCCAATTGAGCGTCATCATACCACAGGCCGTAGTTAACAGCATCGTAGGCCACCAGGTCACTGGACAGGGTCCAGTTGAGGCCGGCTGCTTCCAGGATGATAGCAAAAGCACCGGGGTTCTGGGGCCAGGCCAATATCTCTCCAGCGTTGTGAATCAACAGGATATCGGCGCCCTCCTTGTCAAAGGGCGTATTTACAGTAAACCCAGTCAGGTCGGTCATATCCTCATCGATAAACTCCATGTTGTCTTTGAGCACTTCCGGATTCATGCCAGTGGATGAACCGATTTTTAACTGCTGTACAGAGCCTAATTGGTGGATCTCTTTGGCAGCGATTCCCAACTCCTGGCTGAACAGTTTTCTTAACTCATGATTTATCAATCCATTGTCAACCCCCACCGGGCAGGTCTGGGCACAACGCCGGCAAAGAGTGCAGCGATAGGCAAGTTCTATCAACCGGGTAAGGGTGGTCCAGTTAAGTTCTATGTCGCCGCCCGATAATTTACTCCACAGTTTGCCTCCCGGTTTGATATGCTTTTTATAGATTCGCCTGAGCACTTCTGACCGGAAAGTAGGTCTATATACTTCGTCCTGGGTCACTTCAAAAACCGGGCAGGCATCAGAACAGGTCTGACACTTGGCGCAATGATCCAAAGAGAGTATCAGCGGCTGTAAAAAGGTCCAGTTATTCTCTTGGGTTAGCAGTTTCTCCAGCCCTTTGAGAAAAGAGGCGATAATTTTTTCCTGCTCCTCTTTACTTTCCACCTTGGGAAGACTCAAGGCACAGGTGTCATCCAGGCTGGCCTCCATTTTTTCCCTGGTTTCAGGCTTGATCTCTTTCCAATCAGGGCTGCCATCATGATTGTTATATGGAGCCGGCAAAGGTTTTAGTTCGGCCGGGTCGATATGGGTCAACTGTTTCGATGGCTTACTGATATCCTCTACGGTTATATTATTTTTCATCTTCAGTTCCCTCCGCTAAAGCTACATCTACCCAGGTTTTTTTGCCATCGCCATTGATATGAGGCGCAGACCAACTAACTGGATAATTTAAGTTTTTGTTTATTTCTGCTTCAACTTTACTACCCCGCAAATTGGGTTCATCTTCCCAGCGGACATGGTGGTAAATAAAATATTTGGTGAAAAAGTGAGACATGTGGGTCAAAGGAATATAGGCCAACAAAATAGCCCATAAGAAAACCGCCCCAGATACCCATACACTGTTGATGGCTAAATCCTCAAAAGTGATAACACCCTGGGCAATGGTTCTACCGATAGCAAAGTCATGATCCACCAACAGCCAGGATAGAAAACCCACGGCAAAAGCAACAATAAAGAAATAGAGGTTGGCAAAATCCATGGGGGCCGAGTAGTTTTTTAATTTCTTATCATTGTACCGGTTTAGCAATAAAGCAATACTGCCAAAAAGCCCGGCCGCCAAAGAGGAAAATCCCACCAGGATGGTCAGGTAATAGAGGGCGGAAACCAGGATATTACCATCCGGAGCAACAGTTACACCATTGGCCTGCACAATTGCGCCCAGTGCCAGCAGCCCGATGAGGGCAAAGAGCAAGTAGAGCCCGGCATGAAAAGGAAAAGAAAAATACCACAATTTGCGGTTATGCTCCCACAGCCCTTTAATCAGCAGAATTTCCGGAATCATAATCGATAGTTCCTGCAATTTTGATTTCTGCGGCTCCTTTTTCCACCACTCAAACTCTTCAAAGTAGGAACCACCATAGTGGGCTTTGCCTTTTTCATGAGCCACCGGGTAGAGTTCCCAACGCAAATGCCTGGGCATAGTGAGCAGTTTTATCACCCGAAAGGCAACTGCTGCCGCAAAGACAAAGAAACACAGATAGATAATCGAATACAACATGCAAACACCTCACTTCCGTTAAATAAAACTTAACACTCCGGAATTGCTTTTTGTTTTATGTGCGAACCCTTAGGTTAACACGGCAATTTGGCTAAAATATCTTCATCACTGCTATCTTCAACATCAGTTGAGTCAGCCGAGTATTTTTCCACCATTTTCTTTTCTGATAAATCCTGAAGAGAATAATCATATAGAATATCGGTAATGTTGCTGTTAACCAGCCCCCACATTCTCCTGGTAATGCAGACATCTAAATATTTGCACTCGTAATTATTCTCCAAACAATTGATCAGACTGATAGGCCCCATGGCTACTTCAACAATTTCTCCCACTTTGATTTGCCCCGGCTCCCTGGTCAGAAGATAACCGCCATATTTGCCGGCCACGCTTTTTAGCAAAGCGGCATTTTTTAAGGGGACCACTAATTGTTCCAAATAACGTAATGAAATCCCAAGTTTTTTAGAAATTTCCTTTAAACCTACCGGCTTTTCGCGATGAGCATGGTCTGCCAGGCAACTCATTAACCGTAACGAATATGTAACCTTGGTGGGAATTTTCACTTAACTCTCCGTTAATTGGTCATTTATCTAATGAAATCCAGCCCCTGTCCGGAGCAAAGTTATTTCAGGTGGTTAAAATGCCTTTTTTAATGAGAAATAAAATTATATGGGCCATTTTATATCCGCATAACCCCATAGGATTTAATCTGACTTAATCGTAAAAAAAACTGCCCTTATTGTCAAGAGAAAAATATCAATTGGCCCGCAATTTTTAAATGTAGTCACATTTTTACCAGCTATTTCAAGCGGTTGAGTTGGTAAAAGCAGGAAGACAACCTTACTGTTTCCTCGACAGAACCGTGGCATTTAAATACCGCACATGATGGTAGGAGTTAAAACGGGGCTATCAGCCATCAACCAGTATAGTCCAGGCTGGTTTTTAACTTGTGGGCACTAAAGGGTTTGTTAATATATTTATAGATTTTTGATTGGTTTCGGTTGCCTTTTTTTTGAGCCGATTCTGATAAAAGCATAATAATTTTGGTCTCTGGGATCCTGGGGTCCTGCTGGAGGTTAAAGCAAAATTCGGCACACCTCTCCTCTGAAAAGCAATAACCGTCTATAACAATATAATCTGGTCTAAACTGGTCGATTATACTGGAACAACCATATTCACAATTGGTGAATCGCATTATGGACCAGGTGCCTTCACTCTGTTCCAGTAATGAGGTCTTTATCTGGTCATCATCAGTAACCAGTATCACCTGAAAGGGTTTACTTCTCTGGTCTTGTTTATATTTACAGTCATTGCAAGTAGTGGTGCAATAGATACCGGCAAAGCCAAATTCTGTGGATAAGCGGCTCAATTCCCAACAGCGCATAGTTCGTGAACTATAAACCAGACATTTTAAACAATCCTGAATTATCTCGCCGTGCAACGCAAAATATTCCCAACAGAACTGGAAAGGTTTTCTGGTCCCCTTTATAGAGTCTTCTTCATTTTCACTGTGAGTAGAGGAGATATAATCTGCCATATCAGAACGATTTACTCGAAAATGTCCGCCAGCAGTCCGGGAGGCCTTGATTTTACCTTTTTTAATCCATTTTAGCATGGTGTCAGGTTTTACAGAACAGAGTTTAGCGGCCTGACCGGTTGTTAATAAAGTATTTTTGTTTTTTTTCATAATTTTTCCACCGCAATTATGGTCGGGGGTTTAGCCACTCTGGATTAGGGCGATTTGCCTTTAGAAATTGTTCTGCCTGGGGGTCGTAAATATACTTTTTGGTTTTAGATAATATTCGATTCAAGGCCTCTAAATATAGTTTTCGGGTGGTGATTTGCTTGGAGTGGTTGTATTCCTTTAACAGGGCCAAAAAAGCCTTGGATTCGCCATGGGCGGCTTCTATAAGTTCGGTTTTATAGGAATGGGCTTCATTTAAAATCTCCTCCACCTTGCCCCGGGCTTCCGGCAACTTTCTATTGCTTTCGCCTTTGGCCTTTTGGATAAGTTTTATTTTATCTTCCCTGGCACTGGCCACATCGGCAAAACTGTTTTTTACTTTTGCCGGCGGAGTAATGGATTTTATATGGATAGCAGCGATACTTATACCCAGTTTATAGGAGTCCGCCAATTTTTGGGCTAGATTCTTGACCTCAACCTTTAGTAATTGCCGGCCGGTGGTCATTATCTGGTCAATCGGCAAGCCGGCCGAGACCACAATGGCAGCGTACCTGACAATATAATCCAGCAGTCTTTCCGGTTTTGGCGCAGAAAACAAAAATTGTCCCGGTTTCTTAATATTGTATTGTACCAACAGGGTGATTTGAACAATGTTTTCATCGCTGGTAAGCAAAGAACCTGGCTGGGTATAATCCCGGTCATATTCCTGAAAAGTCATGGACAGGCGGCGATACTCGGTAACTTTTATAATTTGCACCTTTTCCATGGGCCAGGGAAGATGGTAATGAATACCCGGCATTATCCGTTCATCAACCAGGCGGCCAAAGCGGGTCAAAACCCCTCTCTGTTGAGGGGCTATCAAGTAAAAGCCAGATAAAAAATAGATTAAAACCGCGAAAACAAAAAACACTTCGGCAACGGCTTTTATATATTTAAAGGTTTGAGTTTTCTTTTCCAATTCAGCCTGTCCTATTTTATCTTTGGCGGTGTTTCCAAATACTTGAATATGGGCGATTTTATCGATAAGATCAGGGTGGTTTTCTGATCCAGCAATTTGCTGTACAACTCCAACTCATGGGTGTATTTGAAAAAAGCGGGATTGCTCTTAAAAGCCTCGGCATAAATCCGGGTAGATTTCGCTTCACCCTCGCCCCGGATGATCTGGGCTTTTTTCTCCGCTTCGGCCAGCATCTCTTTTACCTGCCGCTCGGTTTTGGCCCTGATCTTAATCGCTTCCTCTTCGCCTTCAGCCCTATATTTATTGGCTATTCTCTCTCTTTCAGCCCACATCCGCTGGTATACACTAGGCCGGTTCTGCAAGGGAAAATTGAGTTTATGAATGCGAATATCGGTTATCTCCACCCCAAACTCTTGAAGCGATTTCTCTTGGCATAGAGCGGCTACCTGGTCAACGATTTCCGGAATTTTGGTTTGCTTTTTATCCACAGTAAAAAAATCTGACAATAGATATTTGCCAATAACTGTCCCCAGTTCCGAAGCCACCATATCTGAAAGTCGAATCTCCGCCCCTTTCAAGTCTTTTACCTTTTGAATAAATTTGGCGGCCTCACTGATCTTCCACAAGATAAAATATCCAATAACCAAATTTTTCTTATCTCTGGTTAAATACTCTGCCCCGGTAGTGATGTGGAATTGAATGCGCTTGTCGTAGCGCCAGGCAGTCTGTATCGGATCGGGCAATTTAAACACAGCCCCGGCTTTGGTGACAATCTTTATGGGTTCGCCAAACTGAGTTATCACCGCAATCTCAGTTTCATCCACCCTGACTATCATGGTGAATAGCAGGTACCCGGTCACCATTAAAAAACCTAATGTGGCCAAAATAGTTTTATACATTTTATTTCCCTATTAAGGTTTATCCTTTTTATACATCCATATATTGTAGGCTCCGGTATTGACACTTGGATCAACCACATATTTCGGTTTCCCGCTTAATACCGCTTCTATGGTAGAAAGATATTTTCTATACCAGACGGCATCAGGGTGAATAAGGGCGATCTTTGCCACTGCCTTCAAACGTTTTGCCTTGCCCAGGGCGATCTGTTGCTTTTCAAATGCCGTCCCTTTTGCCTTTTTAACCCGTGAAACCGCCTTTCCCCTGGTTCTGGGAATGGTGCTGTTTTGATAGGATTGAGCCATATTAAGTTTCCGCTGTTTGTCTTCCCGCGCGCTAAAAACATCACGAAAGGCGTAAACCACCGGGATTGGCGGATGAATATCAAAAAGGCACACCAGCATAGGTTCCACCCCTAGTTTTAGTTTTTCTGTATATTGCCGCATCAGCAATTTTGCTCTTTTCATCATGGTTATCCGCCCGGAGGTTAATAGGTCGTCCAGGTTCATGGTGGCCACCACTTCTCTCATACTGGCTTCAAACAGGGAGCGTAAAATTTTATCCATATTATTAAACTGAAATAGATAATAGCGGGGATCAATTATCCGGTATTGGAGAACAGCGCTAATGTCGATAATATTTTCATCACCAGTAATATATAGGCTCTCTTCTTCTAACTTCTTAAAACCCTTTCCCCAGTGTTTGGTTTCCCACAACCTGGGCTGCTTGAAATCCAGGAGTTGTCCATTGGTTCGAAAACCCAATTCCAGCCGGAATATTTTTTGGGGATTAAAGATAAGAATCTTTTCAACCGGATAGGGGATTTTAAAATGCAGACCCGGTTTAATTCCGGTTTCCACAATTTTGCCCAATCTGAGACGAAACCCCTGTTCAGAGGGACCGACTATAAAAAACAGCGATTTAATCAAAAAAAACAGAGGGATTGTTACCACCACCAGCCAGAATCGGTAATCCTTAAATGAAAACCAAAAAAAACAGAGATTCCAAAATCTGGAAAATAGGCTGGTTACTCTGGTGAAAAATAAAGATATATTCAGCG
>CAZTWC010000088.1:0-12700 GCA_964617105.1 uncultured Myxococcia bacterium | reverse complement strand
AATTTTGGACAGACCAACTACTCAGCCGCCAAAGCGGGGGTGGCTTCCATGACGGTAGTTTGGTCCAAGGAATTGAGCCGGTACAAGATCAGGGTAGCTGGTATCGCACCTGGTTTTATCGCTACTCCCATGGTTATAAAAGATATGAAACCAGAAGCCCTGGAAAAATGGGAAAAACAGATCCCCATCGGCAGGTTGGGCCGGCCGGAAGAGATCGCTCAGACTGCGGTATATTTGGCGGAATGTGACCTGGTAACCGGCGTAGTGGTTGAACCTACTGGCGGCGCCAGAATCTAAGTTGATTCCCGGACGGCAACTACCGGAGTGAGATTTGGTTATCCAGTGAATTCCCAGATGGGTAATAAACAGGTGAGGTGCTCAGGAAGTGAGTGAAACGATTTTTGCCATAGTTATTTTAGCCATCCTGGTTCACTGGACCTGGGATTCTTTTCTGGATATTCTCAATCTCAAACATACCCAAAAAAATAGTAAAAAAGGGGATCCTGTACCCCACATGTTAAAAGGGCAGGTTGAGGCCGATATATTGGAAAAAATGGCGGTTTACACCATAGCCAAGGAAAAATTTTCCCTGGTTAGCCGCCTTTTTTCTACAATTTTTCTGGTGGTTTTATTGGCCAGCGGACTATTAAATTCCCTGGATCTGGTTTTTTGGAACCAGGCGTCTCCCGACGGGTGGAGCGGAGTATTTTACTGTATTGCCGTTTCCATGATTTTTACCGTTTTTTCCCTTCCCTTTAATATTTATGGCACTTTTTGGTTGGAAGAGCGTCACGGATTCAACCAGACCACCCCCTCTATTTTTGTCCTGGATTTGGTCAAATCGCTTTTGCTCTCAATCGCTATCGGTGCTCCTCTGATGCGACTTTTGTTTTGGCTGGTAGAGATTCTTGGCTCAAATTGGTGGCTGGGAGGATGGGCTCTGATTGTCCTATTCCAGGTGTTGATGCTCTGGCTTTGGCCCACCTTGATAGCTCCTCTGTTCAACAAATTTACTCCTCTTGAAGATGAACATTTAAAAGAGGAGGTGGAGAAATTGGCCAAACAGGCGGGGTTTAAATCCAAAGGTGTTTTTTTGATGGACGGCTCCAGGCGCAGTTCCCACTCCAACGCTTACTTTACCGGCTTTGGCCGCAGTAAACGAATAGTGCTTTTCGATACTTTGTTAAAGCAGTTAGACCAGCAGGAGATTTTAAATGTGTTGGCCCACGAGTTGGGGCATTTCAAAAAAAAGCATATCAGAAACCAGATAATTCTGAGTTTTTTTCAGATGGGGGTCTCCTTTTTCCTGATAGATAAAATTCTTAATTGGCCTGATTTTTTTAAGGCCTTTGGTTTTGAGCATAATTCCCTTCACGCTGCCATGGTATTACTCTCTCTGACTATTCCATCATTTATGTTCTGGTTATCTCCGCTGTTTAATTCTCTGTCGCGGCGCTACGAGTATCAGGCAGACCGTTATGCAGTGAAGTTGTTGAATCAATCGGAAGCCATGGCATCTGCCCTGGTAAAATTGGCCCGGGAGAACCTGAGCAATATCTTCCCCCATCCTCTATACAGTTTTTTCCATTACAGTCATCCAACCCTCTTAGAAAGAATTAAACGCATATCATCATAAATTATCAGATGGACACTGGTTCAATTATGTTATCTCTGTTAGAATGTGATAATTCAATAAACTTTCATTAAACAAATATTTGCTATAAATAATTTACGCTAATTTTCAACCTTTGAAATTTTTTCTGGATTTATGGCTGACGAAGAGGAAAAAAATAATCAAAAGTTCCCCTTGCCCAGGGATTATATCATGTGCAGGGGACGCTACATGAAGATGGTGGTAGCTTGTATGCACAACTGCCGCGAACCTAACTTTTGCGCCAGTTTTTGGAATTTTTTCAGCCAAAAGGATATTTCGCCTAAAATCTATTATAATTACGAGGAGATAGGAGACAAAGTTATGCGAAGGATAGTTATCGATTGCGACCGGTGCGGAAAGAGAGAGATCGACACGGTGTATTCTCTTTACAACAAGGAGGGTGAAGGGGAGGAGTTTTTGTTGCCGGAAGAGGAGCGGCTGCAAATGGTGGAAGATGTTGGGTACGGAGCACACAAGGAGGGCTTCAATCCAGTGGTGGACGCTATTTTTAAATACGCTGAGCAAGAGAAAAAGTGGGTCCACTACTGCCAGAAATGTTTTCAGGCCATCAACGATTCTATTGGTAAAGCCTTAAAAATAGAGAGCAGCATAAAAACGACTAAAAAGATCTCTAAGAAGGCTAAAAAGGAAGATAAACCAGACAAGCCGGAAACTGAGATAGCAAAAGTAAAAACTGCTCGCAAGGGGAAGAAGAAGAAATAAAGATTATCTCCAACCAGGGAGTTAATCAGACTTTCTCAAACTTTTTTTTAAGGCGGATAAAATTATTTCCGTATCTTTCCGGGTTTTTTCCCGGGAACTGCTGTTATCTATGTAATGATCAGCAACCTTTTGTTTTTCGGCCAGGGGCATTTGGGCCTTGATCCTGGCCTGGGCTTTCTCTAAACTCAAGCCGTTTCGCTGCTGCAATCTCTTAATCTGCTCTTTTTGACTGGCTCCCACTACCACCAAAAGGGAGTAAAAATTTTGCCTCTGGTTTTCGATTATCATGGCCGCTTCCACTGCCACTGCCTGGCGGTTTTCCTGCCGGTGCTTTTGGATAAATTGATCGATCTCTGCCCGTATCAGCGGCAGGGTAATCTCTTCCAGGCGGCGGCGCATATCCTGGTTTTGAAAAACTATTTCCGCCAGAGCGTTCCGGTCTATTTGATCATCCGGGCCAAGAACTTTTGGGCTGAACAACTTTTTTACCAGCTGGTAGCCAGGTTTTCCCCGGTCCAGGATGTTTCTCGAAACCGCATCCGCATCCAAAACTGGAATGGAGTGCTCCTCAAATATACGCGCCACTGTGGATTTGCCGCAGGCAATTCCTCCGGTAAGACCGATAACCAGCATTATGATTTTTTCCTCTGCTCAATATACTCTATTATCATCTTCTCCAGGGAACCGTTGCTCATAAATACCACCACATCGCCAGGAGAGGTATTTTGCTGCAAAATGTCTATGGCTTCCTCCATGGTTTGGGGGCCAAAGGCTTTTTTCCCGGTAAGAGACAAGTTTTTCACGATTAGTTCGGGGTCTAACCGCTCGGCGGCTTTTATCTTTTCTGGATGATCCACCGGCAATAGTAGCACTTTATCGGCCTCAGCCAGACTCTTTTCCAGATTACCAGCCAGGTTTTTTCTGCGCATAGTGTTGGTCCTGGGTTCGAATACTGCCCAGGTGGTTCGCTGCGGATAGGAGGTTTTAATCCCCTTTATGGTTTCCATTATTGCGGTGGGATGGTGGGCGAAATCATCGTAAATAGTGACTCCGCCATAGTCGCCCCTATGCTCCAGCCGGCGCTTGACTCCCATGAATTCAGCCAGTCCTGCAGCCAGTATATCTTCATCGATGCCGTTGTCCAGGCCGCAGATGATGGCGGCAGCACAATTTTGCAGGTTGTGCATCCCGCTCAAATGAGCCTTGAAAGGGCCAAAGCGTTTATTCTCTCTGGTCAGGGAGAACTCCAGCCAGTCATGGTCAAATCGATGATCTACAATCAACCAGTCACCCTGGGAAAACCCATAGGTTTCCATCCGGCTGTGACAGAGGTTCATCACCTCTCTGACCACCGGATCTTCGGCATTGGTCACCACCAACCCCTGGCTGGGAACGGCCCGTAAAAGTAGTTTGAAGGAGCGTTTGATATCTTCTAGAGAGTCGAAGATATCGGCGTGATCAAACTCGATGTTGTTGATAATTAACCGGAAGGGTAAGTAGTGGAAAAACTTGGAGCGTTTGTCGAAAAAAGCGGTGTCGTATTCATCTCCTTCGATAATAAAGTCGTTTCCCTGGCCCAGCCGGTAGCCGGTGTTAAAATTGGGCAGCACTCCGCCGATAATAAATCCCGGTTGGCGGTCGGCAAAAGAGTAAAGTTGGGCTAAAATGGAAGAGGTGGTGGTCTTGCCGTGGGTGCCGGTAACCACAATGGAGTTTTTACCCCTGATAAAAAACTCTTTTAGCAATTCCGGCAAGGAGATATAGTGCAATTGGCGGTCTAAAACCTCTTCCACCTCTGGATTTCCTCGAGAAACAGCATTGCCCACCACCACCAGATCAGGTGACCAGTCCAGATGATGGGGGGTAAAACCATCCAGTATTTCGATGCCGTTTTCCTGAAGAAAATCGCTCATGGGTGGATAGATACCACTGTCAGATCCCCTTACCTCCACCCCCAATTTTTTAATCATAACCGCTGCATTTCCCATGGCAGTACCACAGATGCCAATAAAGTAGACTTTTTTTACATTATTAAACATGGCTCTCCTTTTGTTCGGTTGCCAAAAATATCTTAAAAATGTAAACTATAGCACAATTTGCTAATTGGACCAAAAAACTACCAAAGACCATCCGGAAATTGTAGCAAATATTAGTAGAAATTAGCGATTGAGCAGGACTCTTGTGGACTAATACAGATAAAAAAGGTAAAAAAATGGGCAGTATAACCCCAGACACTATTTATGAAAAATGTCCTCTGGTTTACCAGGAAGAGGTGGGAGCGGGCATATTTTTTATTGCGGTTAAATCAACCCGGATTAAAAACCTGGTGGTGCCTGGACAGTTTGCTATGGTAAGGGGCGACTGGACCCGCGATCCTTTATTGGCCAGACCTTTTAGTTTTAGCAGCGGTTTTGGCTTGCCAGATCCATCTGAACATGACTGTGATTGCGATTCCAATTGCCGAGAAACCAAAGTGAGTTGTTGTCAGGAAGCAGACTTGCTTTATTTTCTAATTAAAGTAAAGGGGCGGGGAACCAGACTCCTTCAACGTCTGGAAGGAGGTTCAGTGTCGGTTTTAGGGCCCATTGGCGGAGGCTTTGACTTGCAAAAATTTCAGCAGGCCCGGCGGGTGCACTTACTGGCCGGAGGTATTGGGGTTGCTCCGCTGCTAACCATTTTAGAATGGCGGTACCAAAGTGTTTCCTCCAATCCTTTTGCCAATTGGACCATGTTTGTAGGCGCTGCTGAAGAGCAGGAAATACCAGAAATATCCTGGCAACGGTTTGTGGATGCCGGCCTTAGAGTGGATATTGCTACCGATGATGGCAGTAGGGGATTAAAAGGAGATGTTTGCCAACTTTGGCAACAACATTTGCAGAAAAAAAAGGATGAAGACCTCCCGGAGTGGACGGTGTGTTGTGGGCCGGAGCCTATGACCGATGCAGTGGTGAAGATTTGTGAGCAGAGATCTCTTAAGGGAGAGGCCTCTCTGGAAGCGCCCATGGCATGCGGTATGGGAGTCTGCCTGGGTTGCATGGTGGTGGGGAGTAACGGGGAGTATTTGCAGGTATGCAAGGAGGGACCGGTATTCTCCTTTGACAGTTTGGGTTGTGCAGTTTAACCCTTTTTTAGAGCGACTATTGTTTATTGAAAGTGAAAGACTATGAAACCTGATTTATCAGTAAAGATAGGAAACAATTACCTCAATTGGCCGGTGTTGACCGCTTCTGGCACCTTTGGTTATGGCCACGAGTATCTTAATCTATTGGACTACAGCCGCCTGGGAGCGATTGTAACCAAAGGTCTCTCATTGCAGCCTAAGCGAGGTAATCCGCCTCCCCGGATCTGTGAAACCGCGGCTGGAATGCTCAATGCCATTGGCTTGGAAAATATAGGTCTACAGCGGTTTATACAGGAGGAGGTACCCGGTTATAAAGATTTGCCTTGCCCGGTGATAGTCAATATTTTCGGAAACACGGTGGAAGAATACGGCCAAATGGCGGCGGCTCTGGATAAGTTGGATGATATTTGGGGAGTGGAGGTCAATATCTCCTGCCCCAATATCAAAAAAGATGGCCTCAATTTCTCTTCCAGCCCAGAAAGCGCCCACCAGGTTGTGGCCCAGGTGCGTAAATGTTGTCAAAAACCAGTGGTGGTAAAATTGAGCCCCAATGTTACTGACATCGCTTCTATAGCAGCGGCGGTTGAGGATGCTGGTGCAGACGCCATCTCGCTGATTAACACTCTGTTGGGCATGGCGGTGGACCTGGAGAGCCGCCGTCCCAAATTGGCCAATATTTTGGGCGGATTATCGGGACCGGCTATTAAGCCGGTGGCTCTGCGAATGGTCTGGCAGGTATGCCGGCGGGTAGGTATACCGGTAATCGGTATGGGGGGAATCAGCAATTGGCAGGATGCAGCGGAGTTCATATTAGTTGGTGCTTCAGCCATCCAGGTGGGAACCGCCAATTTTGTCAATCCAGGAGCCGCCCAGGAGATAACCGATGGGTTGGAAGACTATCTGGCCACCCATAAACTATTTTCCCTGGAACAGTTACGCGGCAGCCTGATTTAAATTCCGTGCAGATGCACGGCCATAGGAGATATAAGGAGATGATTATGCAGGAAAAAGTTATGAAAATGTGGCCCGAAATTCAATGGATCAAAGCGGATGATTTACGCGAAAAGGTGTTGCAGGTATGGTGCTATGCCCTGGAACAGAGCCCTTTGGAGCCAGAAGATTTAGAAAAAATCCCTTTTACCCTGTTGGCCAAAGACTGCCAGGTATCCTTTATGGCTCACAAACGGTCGGTGGTGCATATCGCTGTGGAGTCGGCCAAAGTTATGCAGAAATTTTATGGTGACCAGTTACCAATTAAAATGGATATCCTGATAGCCGGGGCTATTTTGATCGATGTTGGCAAACTTTTAGAATATCAAAAAGATGAACAGGGCAAGGCTGTGGTCAGCAAGCGGGGAAAATATTTACGCCATCCTTTCAGCGGCGTAGCCTTAGCCATGCGTTTCGACTTGCCAGATGAGGTTTGCCACATGATCGCCACCCATGCCAAAGAGGGCAATCTGGGTAAAAGAACCACTGAATCGCTGATCACCCACCACGCCGATTTTATGAGTTTCGAGCCTTTTATGGAGAGGATTTAAAATTATCCACCACCTCGGTGGTCGAGTCAATTGGTGATTTCAGGTTTTGTAACCAATAGATATACTTCATTTTCACGGTCAGAGGGTTTAATCTCTGTCATCTTTTGACGCTGGTTGGCTCTGGAAATAGCCATATTGTTGATATCCAGCAAGATATTTTTCCAGGAGTCTTTTTTCGAGCCCATCAGGGACGCTCCCAAAGGCGCTACTGCCTCAATAAGTCTAAAAAATGAAGACACACTGCCGGTAACGGTGCGGTTGGCAGCACAGATTATCTCGGCCTGCTTTTTACTGGCCAGCCAGATAGGACGGGCAAAGTATTGGCAAGACCAGCAAACATCCAGGAAGTAAATAGCATAATTATCTGGAAAAGATATTCCCTCATCTATCAGTAGGCGCAGGGAGTTGCGGTGACTGCTTATATAAATCAGGCGAGACTCTTTCAGACTATTTTGAAGGGCCTGCTGGCAAGCGGTCCGTTTACCCTTACGAGGGCAGATATCCGGACCAAAGATTATTATCTTCACTAAACCTCTGGACATAATCTGCGGTTTAGGCTGGGTTTGTGAATCACTTTTGGGTTTACGAAAGCCTCTTTGCGAGAGAAATTTTATGGTCTTTTCTATGCTGTAATGAGCGTTGTCTTGGTTTTCGGTTTCGGAACTATCGGCCAGTTGAAAAAATAACATGGCAATTTTAAACTGGTTTCCTAACTGATCTTTATGGTCGGGTACCTGGTTGCCAATTTCAATAAAGGCTATTTTTTCCGCGGCTACCTGGGCCGGTAATTTGGTCTGCTCAGAGAGATAAATGGGCAAATCAGCCGGTAGAAGAGGTATCTCCTCCTTTCTAAACTCCAAAGCGTATATCAGCAACCCACTCCCTATTACCATTAATGAAATATATATCCAGGTTCCAGTAGCACTCATTCCATACAATCCTTACTTATATTAACAATGTAATAACAAAACCCATGAACGCCGCGAAGATAAAATGCCAATACTACGGTGTTCTTTATCCGTTATAACCCTTCTGTTGAAAAAAATCTACACAGCGTGAAATTTTAGAGCAACTTATTGCAGGACAATTTTGGTCATTAGAGCAGACAGTCATAGGCATTTGATATACGGGTTGGTGCTTGTAACTACCTGAAATAACGTTTATTTAATGCGCTAACCAGGAGCGGGGCATCTGTTTTTATCAATTATGGCATACCTTTCGCACTATATAGAAATCATTGCACAACAGATGAGAGTTTTTAACCAACAAATAGGGGGAAGTAACCATGAAGAGAACACTACTAAAAACCATAATTGTTTTTCTTCTTTTCACGAGCCCGGTTTATGCTGATGGACTACTCTACAGCAATAGTGGAGGATTTTCCATTGGTTCCCGCGGCAGCCTGAATGAGAGTTATTTGGGCTGGATGTTGGCAGGCCTGTTATTGCTGATTACCGGGGTGGTATTGGCCTGGTCTGAAAATGCTTAATCTCTTTTATGGCCCCTTCAGTGTCGTCGAATTCAGCGAAAAGTTTGAGGGGGCCTGCTTTACAATCAGATCTGTTTATCACATCATTGGTGTTGCACAGTCGCATACCGCCGCCTTTTTCACTCAAACAGCGGCTGAGGTTTAAAAGTTCTCGTACCCCCGAATTGGTGAGCACTTCCAGGTTTTTTAGAACTACTACAACCTGGATATAACCTTTAGATATCCAACTATTCCAGGCGGTCCTGAACAATTTGGCATTTTCTCGGTCAAAGACACCCAGCAGTCTAGCCAGAATCATTTTTCCCCGGGTAGAAATCTGTATTTGAAATGAGGTGGCTTTTCCCAGACATTTCAACATGGTTACCTGGTTGCCCTTATCATTAAAGATCATCTTGTCCATGAACTTATTGATTAGAAAAAGTCCTCTGCCATTAGGCTTGGTAACATCGGGCAATTTTTCCATATCTATGGCGCGCCAGTTGAAGCCATCGCCCTGATCTTCCACTCTAATGACTAGATAATTTTTACACAACCGCATACTAATACAGGTTGTTTTTTCTTGATTAAATTTATTTCCGTGTTCTAAAGCGTTGTTAGCCGCTTCACTAAGAGAGAGTACTAGTCTGTCCAGGCGGTCGCCAACTATATCGACAGGCTGAAAAAGATAATTAAAGTGGTTGATTACTTTGGATATATGTTCGAAATCTGAAGGAACAGTTATTTGGCAATGAAAATTGGGTAAAGTTACTTTTTTAGGAAATGAAGGGGGTATTTTGGTTGGAGGGGGTAGAATCATTAAGTTTTTATTTGATTGGAAGGATTACATCCTGGTTCTTTCAATTATCTTAAGCGGTCAGATCTTGTATCACTTTATAAAACTCATCTACTTCAATGGGCTTGTTGACAAAAGATTTAATTCCTAACCCTTTTAATTCGCTAATTTTGTTATTAGAAAGCCCGGATGAAACCACCACTGCTTTAACATTCTTGTCTATTTTTTGGATAAATTGCAGGCATTTCATACCATCCATGTGGGGCATATTGAGGTCTAAAATGAGATGGGAAGGTGATAGTTCTTTGAATTTCTTTATCGCTTCGATCCCATTTTCTGCTTCCCCGACTACGCTATAGCCTTTTTTCTCTAAATAACCCTTTATTTTCAAGCGGGTAAATCGGGAATCATCGACAATTAAAAAACAGGTTTCTAGTTTATCTACGCTCATCTTACTTGTCCTTTGTCCCTGGTTGATAAAGTATTTTCAATAAAGTTTTTGACTACCCCGAATAGTATCTGCATTTTTTCGTTGTCTAGCCGCCGTTTAAATAGCATTTCCAGATTTTCCAGGGTCAATCCTTTTTTGCAATCGGGCAATAGGTTGTTGGGATCCTCCTGGATTGGCAGGGAACTACTTTTTGCCGGCTCCTCCTTTATCTCCTCTTTAATAATTGGAATTTTTTTGATGCCAATTTTTTTGAGCAGTTTTATATGTAAAGGGGCAAGGGTGACCCCCTCTTTTAGCAATGTGCGACCCCTTTTATCTATAATTGGCTCGGCTAAAACCTCTCCGGCACCCTTTTCTATAGAAATATTTTTACAGGGCATATCCTTAACTTTATAAGTTTGGAAAGTTTAAAAATTTATGACAAATCATACTTCGCCACTCATTACCGCTGGAGTATAGCAAAGTTTAACTTCAGTGTCAAATATTAGTTGTTTCCCGGACTGCAACTTGATAAACTTATTTTTGTAAGCCTCCTAAGGGTAAATTAAGTTTAAAAACCGTTTTTCCTGGCTGTGATTTCACTGTCAACTGCCCCTGGTTTTTTTCTGCCAGCCGTTTGGAGACAAAAAGACCTATTCCACTGCCTTTTTTACCTTTGGTGGAATAAAAACGTTCGAAAATAGTTTCTTTTATCTCCTCCGGAATACCGGAACCATTATCTTCTACAGAAACGATACCGTTTGAATTTTCCGATACAAAATCGATTTTTATATATCGGGTACGGCCTGAGTTTTTGTCATGTTGGAAAGCATCATGGGCATTTAACAGCAGATTGAGGATTATTTGGTGAAGTTGACCGCTGTGGATTTTTAACATTACTTGTTCCGGCAGATCAATCCGAAGATTTATTTGTGATACGCTGAGTTTTTTATCCAGCAAGGTAAGGCAGGAATTAATCACCTGGTTTAATTCAGTTTTATTTTCCATGTCTCCTTTTTCCCTGACATGATTCAATGCCGACATCATCAAGGTGTGGGCGGTTTGGGACGAGTGGCGCATGTTGGCAAAAGAACGGGCTAATCCCATAATATCGGCCAGGTTGTTGAAAACCATTTTATCTTCCTGGTTTAGTTGCTCAAAAAGTTGAACAATGTCAGAGTCTTCGGTGTCAAGACGTGAAAGAAGAAAAATCATCTCCATTTTGCGCTGTTTGTCTATGTTTGGGTTTTGACCAATTGTTTTTAACTGAGATTTTCTCTGGTTTTGTTTAAAGGCAGGCAAAGATGAAGATATAAATATGGCCTCCAACACCCCATTCCATTGCAAATTCTCCGGAGACAATGATAAAATTAAGTTTTCTATTTGTACTCTGGCCCGGGGCATGCCGATTCCAATAGCGGTATAGATATTTTTTAATTCATGGGAAAGATAACTCAGCATTTCGCCCAATTGGGCCATTTTTTCTCTGTGGATCACCATCTCTTCTGCTCTGGCTATCTTGTCCGTCAACTCGATTCGATTTATCAGAGTCTTCACCCTTAAAAGTAACTCATTGCCAATAACTGGTTTGGCCAGGTAATCATCAGCGCCCAGTTCTAATCCAAAAATGCGATCCTCTTGAGAGGCGCGGGCAGTAATGATGATTACTGGCAAGTCGGCCAACTGTTCCGTATTTTTCAACTCCGTGAGCACATCTTCTCCTGAAACATCCGGCATCATCAAATCCAATAGCACTAGATCCGGAGGGTCATCCTTAATTTTGGTCAGGGCATCACGACCGCCAAAGGACTCAACTACTTGATAGCCCCTGGAGTTTAAAAGTTCGCTGAAAACTTCAACATTTATCTCATTGTCATCCACTACCATTATAGTATATTGAGAATTGTTTTCTTTCTCTTTGGCCAGAATTATGTTTTGATCTGTTTCTATTGTCCCAGGCGCTTCCTGGCTAATCGGCACAGTCTTTTCGCTTTCAGCACTATCTCCGGTTTTGGAGATTGCCTGCGGAGTCACAGAGATTTCCGGTATTTTTTCCTTCTGAGGCAAGATCACTTCTTGGGATTTGATGGCCGGCAGTTCTATTGTAAAGGTGCTCCCAACTCCTTCGGTGGAGTTTAGTTTTATAGTTCCGGAGATCAGATCGACTATTTTGTTTACTAGCGCTAATCCCAGTCCGGTTCCTTCAAAGGAGCGGCGGGAATCATCATCCACCTGTTTGAATTCATCAAAGATTTTGTCTTGCTGGCTCTCTGGTATTCCAATGCCGGTATCTGAAATTTGCAATTTTAATTTTTCATTATCGGTGAGGTCAAAGTATAGTTTTATCTGGTTGTGCTGGTCGGTCCGGGCAAATTTAAAGGCATTACCCAAAAGGTTTCGTAATATGGTAAGCACCTTTTCCCGATCTGTGACCAGAAAACATTGGGGTTCTGACTGCCCATCCTGTTCTATCGGCCAGGAATGTTCCAATGTAAAGGAAACATTGTCCTTTTTCATCATCAAACCCTCGGCCAGCACTCTGCTCTCTTCAACGATCTCTCTCAGATCCACCCGGGCGGGAGCAAGAACCAGTTCTCCCCGCTTGGATTTGGCTAAATCCAGGATAGTGTTTACCTGATGTTTAAGGGAATGGGCCAGGCTGGTTATCTTTTTTACCTGGTTTGCAATAGGAGAGGCAGCCTGACCATAATGACCGGAAGTTATCAGGTCTAAAAAACCAATAATACCATTTAGGGGAGTGCGTAGTTCGTGGGAGGTATTGTGAAAAAATATGGTTCTGGCCCGCTCCTGTTCTTTTATTAGGTTAAAGGCGTTTTCCAATTTGAGGTTGGCGGAATTCAAAGCCAGGTTTAATCTTTCACCCCGGTGATAGGCTTTGGCAAATCTCATAGCGATAACCGCCGATTGAGCGAAAATGAAGAATACCAGACCCAGATGAGTAAAATACCC
>CAZTWC010000087.1:0-12734 GCA_964617105.1 uncultured Myxococcia bacterium | reverse complement strand
TCTCCTATTTGGACGGTGGGAATATTGATGGCTCTTTTACCCAGTATGGTAAATCTTCCACTTTTTAAGGCGAGAAGGATTTTCCCACTCATTTTGGTAAGGTCTTTGGTGTGGAAATCCAGAGCGATTTTTCCGTTAATATCACCGGCTGTTTGTATTCCAAACATTTGATTGATGGGGGTTATTTGGCGTAAATTAATCCCCTCAATTTTGGTTTGGAGAGAGTTTTGTTTTTGTTGAGATGAAAAGACCCCTTCAATTTTACCTCCGAATAATTTGGAGAAAAATTTGACATTGATCTTCTTTTTAAACATGGAGAGTAAAGAGATTCTTACTCTCAACTCATCAATGGTAAACTGGCTGGCATCGCTCTGTGACGGCGGAATAACCTTAACATTTTTAAAAACCAATCCAGTCAACATACTTGGTTCAATAGACCCGGTTTCCACGTTTATGTGGAAATTTTCATATAGATTACTGCGGATCTGATCTTTGAGCAGGTAAAAGGGAAAGGTATAGTAGAGAAAAAAGATAAAGGCCATCAGGAAAAAGAAAAAATATCCTAGTATTTTAACAACTTTGCTTCGCATAGATTCCTCTTTAGGTAGCCAACTTATAGGTTGATACAGTAAATGTTACTTCCAGATATTGCTTGGTGGTGAAATCTTGTTTGACTCTTAAATTTGTCACCTTGATAATATACTCGGTGTTTTCGATCTGAAAGAGAAATTGGGTCAATTTTTCCAAGGTTATTTTACGCAAATGCACCTCTACCGCCACCACTTTAATATTTTCTGCCGGGCTGATAACGTGCCGTTCGTTCATATCCCCTATTTCTACATCCAGTTTTTTACTCAATTCTTCCAGCAGGGGAAATAACCGTACAGATCCGCTACGTTTTAAAATATCTTCCTGGTACTGCATTTTTCGTTGGGCGGTTTCTAACTCCTGCTTTTTGGCCAAAATTGTCATGAGTTTGGCTTTTCTGTTTTCCAGGCGCCGCTCTTTTTTATCGATATGACTTTCAACGCTCCATAGCACACCTCCCACTATCATTCCTAAAACCGCCAGCATTCCAAAAAACGCTACCGCCTTTTCCTGCAGGGGCAGGTTGTAAAAAGAGTTGAGAAGATAGGAGAGTTGTTTGTTTATCCCATTCATTATTATTTACCTCTTCGGATTGATATCAACAACTAGTAATAAGTACATTAAGGTTGAACTCTATTTTGGATCCGTCATAGGTTTTTTTCACCCGGCCTTTTTCTGTTTCGCTGAAACATTCATACTCTTTTAAACTGTTAACTATTTTATCTACTGCCTCAAAAGAGTCTGTTTCTCCTTTGATCCTGATTTTTTTCAGGGTAACTTCCAACTCCTGCAACTCCAATGTCACATCCTTGGGGATGCGGGCGGAGATCTCATTGAGGATATCCAGAGCACTCATATGGGGAATGGGGCTGGCAGAGGGAAGGCTCTGTTGGGTTACCATGGAGGAAGCGACAGTATAGTCTTTAACCGCTCGTCCAAACATCTCCTTGGTAAAATCGGCCAGCACCGTATCCATCCGGTTTTGCCGGTCGTTAATTACATGGAAGCGGGAAAATACGTTAAATCCCAAAAGCAGGATCAAAATCAATACTCCCACAACTATTTTAGGTAGTTTATCTTTTAATGATTGAAAGTCACCTTTATAAGAATAGGCCCCTTTGCGGAAATTGATCCCGGCACCTTTAAACACTCCCAGACTACTGAGAGCCAGAGCCAACCCTTTGGTCAAAATGGCCGGCGGCGATGATAATTGACCGAAATTCAACAGATCTTTTTTCAAAGGCGAGAGGTGCTCCACCGGAATATTCAGTTGATTTGCCAGGTGTTGATCCAGATTTTTTAACTGGGAAGTTCCTCCGCAGACAAAAATACGGTCTATTTTTTGATGATATTTTTGATAAAAATAGACAGTTTGCTTGATGAAACGCAAAGTGGGATAGAGACTGGAAACTATGGTATCCGAAAGTTTCTGCTCCTCTGGGCTGAATATCTCCTGTCCCAAAACAATTTTGGCAGAGTTGATTTTTTCCCGTTCCGCTATTTGGTAATCCACGCCCAAATTTTCCATTATTGCCGAAGTTATGGTTTCCCCGCCCCCTTTTATGGTTCTCGATTTGACCAGTTTCCCCCCCTCTATAAGGCAGATATTGGTAGAGGAGTAACCAAAGTCGATGATACATTTTGAAGATTCCTTCTCAACCTCTTTTTTCTCTTCCTCTTTCTCATCATCCTCTTCACCCTCAAACTCATCATCAAACTCTTCATCTTCCGGTTCTTCCGCCAGAGTCCATCCAAAGGGAAAAATCACTTCCGCTTCATCTTGACTGGGAACTGTCAGGTGGTCAAGACTCAAATAAGAAACCGGATCAGAAGTGATAATCCGGGGATCAAGTTTTAGGTTTTCCAGAAAGTCTAAAAAAGTTTCAAAGAACTCCGTAGTGGTCACCATACTCATCACCTGGCAGCCATCATCTCTCTGCTGGGTGACATAGTAGTCGTATACTATTTGATCCTGGGAGATAGGAAGATGATTTTCTACTTCAAAGCCCAGAATCTGGTCAATTTTTTTATTGTCTTTAAAGGGCATATCCAACAGTTTGTTGGTAATTTTTTCCCCTGGAATTGAAGTGACGATTACGTCATGCTGCAAAATACCCTCTTCAATCATTGACTGTAAAGTCTCAAAGACCCGATCTTTAAAGTCCACCTCTGGGTCGCGGGGGATTAATCTCTCATTAAATTCCACGAATTCGTAATTGCGAAAGGTACTCTCTATTACCGCAACTTTTATGGAATAGGTGCCAATATCGAGTCCAACTATTTTTTGGGGCATCTTTTTACTCCTCGCGCCAATATAAATATTTACCACCTTTGTCATTACTTTCGATTACGGTGGTGATATTTTTAACCACTTTTCCAACTTCAGCCTGAGCCTTGATGGAATAGATTTTACTTATTACATCAATGGATTTTTTCAACTCTACTTGTTTTAATCTGATTCCCTCGTTGGTAAAGAATTTTATAAAATCTTTAACTTTTTTCATTGGGGACATGGTTCTGGTTTCCACATATTTTTTTAAGATTTGATCCATCTGGAAATGGTTACGAAAAATAGGGTCATTTTTTTGCTCTGCAAAGGCATGTAAAAGAGCCCTGATTACCTGAGGGTCGGCTGCCTGTACGTTTATTTTGCGGTTTGGATATACGGTAAATCTATCGGCGAATAACTCCATAAACTCATCATTGAATCCCTTAATCAGGTAGGCTTCCGCTATACTGTACAGTTCGGCATTTTTACTTTGATAGGGACTTTTCAACATATTGTATCTGGAATCTTCGTAACCACTCCCCTTTTTAAAACCAGTGATTGGATCAATAAAATCCATCTCTTCATCGTCATCGATCCAGTCTCTGGTCGCATTGATCAACTCTTTACGGTCAGTAAACTGGCCATTTTCATCCATGGTTTCAAACATAAAATTATACAGGTCTGGTTGGATCAGGGCGAACAACTGGTTATAGGTAGGCTGCGCCCTGGCTACCCAGGTGCCGCCGATGCCATTGAGGTTGATTTTGGCGTCTTCAGCCTCGATAAAGGCACCAAAGTGACCATCAAAATCACCAAAACCGGTTTCCTCTTTCATCCGCTCTTCCCGATCTTGCGGAGATTCTTTTTCCAATTGATCCATCTCTGCTTCCGAGGCGAATAGGTCACCTGAAGCCATCGATTTTACCACTTCACTGTCAATGGGGATTAGCCGCCAAAGTTCCACTTTTTGCATTAATCCCTTCTTGGCGATCTCGTCAAGTTGCATCTGGGCTATTAGCACCAACCTGGAAATATTGATGGCGGAATGGCAAAGGTAGGTGGCTTTAAGGGCGTTACGCTGGTTATCAGCCAGGGCCAAGTTTACTCGGGCATCATATTGAAAATCGATGGAAATAGCCGCTAAAAAAGCCAGGGCTGAGATCACCATCAGCAAGGCTATCCCCCGCTCTCCCTTTCTGCTCATTCCGGGTAGAGATATAACTTTCCAGTTAAAAAAATCTTTAATTTTCTCAACTTTACTATTCATCAATTCCCTAATATTAAATAACCCCTATTGCAATTCGAGTTTTTCTATATTCCCCCTTTGTTAAACTTCAGGGGAGATGTTAATGCGATCCTGGTTTTAGTAACAAAGGTAATCTCTTCGCCAAAAGGATCGTTTACAATTAATTCTATTTTAACCAAACTTGGTAACCGGTCAGCTTTTTCCACCTGGGTACTGTCCCAATCAGACAGCCACTCTTTTTGCTTTTCGTCCCAGTATTCGAGTTTGAATTCGTTAATATCTTCGGTCAATATATACTTACTGGACTTATCTGTGTTTAAATTCTCATTTTCAGTGCCAATTCTGACTTTTTCCCTCCGGTATAAGTTAGTTTTATTGGGGTCGTCTGGATCGGCATCGCCATAGTAAGTGATCACATTTTGATCACTCTCGTTAACATCTGTAAACAGACGTTGGTGGCTGAATGAGGTAAAGGTAAGACGGGATGCCGGGTTTTCACCTATCCCTTTAAACATGGTTTTTACCCGTTTGTCCCAGAATTGATGCTTTACCAAAAAAGCCATGGATAACTCACCGGCTATTCGATTTAGGGCCAATCTTACCCCCTGGTAGCGTTCGTTGACGGCCATGGTCTGCTCCCGGACAGTTATGGCCCGGTTGATAGATATCCAAATCATACTGACAATGGTGCCGATAATAGCGATGGCGATCATCACCTCCATCAGGGTGAAGCCTAAGGATTTAAGTTTTATTTTTAAAATAGAATCGTTCAACACCTCCGGACCTCACTTTTTATTAAGAGAGGGTAAATTTTTAGTTCCACCTGACACCAACCCCGCCTTTTTGAAATCCACCACATGGGTAGTAACATTTATACTGTTTTCTTTTTTAGGCCCAGAAGGCCAAAAAACGGTGATTTTTAGTTCTCGCACCGATTGTTCTAAAATTTTAGCAATAGTTTTCAAATGAGGACCCAACATAGCCAGATTCATGCCCATCTGCTGTTTATTTGACGCCCCATCTTTTTGGTCGCCACCTCCCCCCATCCCAGATAAGCCCCCGCCAGAGGTGGAAAGACTTTCCGGTAAATTTATGGTTATCTTTTTTATATTGGCCAACCAGCGAAATTTATCAAACCCTTCCTCCTCAAAGGTGCCTTCTTTTTCATCGTCAAAATCGCTGAAACCCTCCTCTTTCAACTGCTCTTCGATTTCGATTATCTTGGTGCGGACCAGCAAGGTAGCCACGGACATAAATTTACCGTAATTGGCCATTTGCACCGCCCGTCCCTGAGTCTGGTAAATAACCATCAGCGACATCGATAATATAGCGATAGCGATCAATACCTCCAGCAGGGTAAATCCCCGGGAAGTAATTTTTTTTGATTGATCAGAGATTCTACGGAACATATCAGTCACGTATAGGTTCTTTCCGTTCATTGTAAACTTTTGCTTTACCGGTCAATGGTTGAACCACCAGTGTATAGATATCATTAGCATCGTCTCCCAGGTAGATATAAGCCTGTTCCACATAGCCGGACGGAAAAAAATAGAGGTAGGCTTTGCTATCTTCAAAGATCTCTTCCTGGTGGGCTGTCAAAACCCCCTGTATCTCGATTCCTTGCGGCAGTTTCTCTTTTTTTATCATTTTTTTTTCGGAAAAACTTCTAAAGGCCGTTCGCTTTTTTTTACTATCCAACTGTTGTTCCATTAAGGTCTTTGACTCTGGCTCTATACCTTCATTCCGCTCCCTTTCCTCTTTTTCCTCTTCCTTGGCTTTTTTTTCCTCCTCTTCTTCTTCTCCCACATAGTACTGTTTTTGTTTCAGGCTGAATCTACCATCTGCTGCCTCAACCCACCAGGAATTTTTGTCCATGTCGAATACCATCCTGAAATGTTGGTTGGTCATAGCCGACCGGTTAAAAATGTACTTGATGGTAAGCGCTAATTTACTGGCGGTTGTTTTCAATCTGGCTCCGGTCAGGCTGTCCACCGAAGGGATAACCAGTCCCACCACCAGGGCTATCACCGAGATAGCCACTATCATCTCCAGCAAAGTAAAACCGACTGTTCCTCTAATAGGTAAGCGGCTAGCAGGGCGTGTGGTACTGTTAGAAGACATAACAAATGTCAATTATTCCCAGTTAGTGACATCTTTACCTTTTTCTGAGCCCCCTTCTACACCGTCAGCGCCGTAGGAGTAAAGGTCAAAAGATTTCTGATTATGCTGTCCGGGACAGATAAAAACATATTCATTATCCCAGGGGTCCTTGGGGACTTTTTTCATTAACTGTTGCCCCTTGGGGGGATTAACCAGGCCGTTCAATCCCTCAGCCGTAGTTGGAAAACGGTTGTTAGAGAGACGAAACAACTCCAGAGCACTTTCTATATCTTTTATCTGGGTCTCGGTGGTTTTAACCTTGGCTTCGTGCAGTTGGTTAAACACTGCCACACTGACTGCGCCGGCGATTAACCCTAAGATGGTTATAACCACCATAATTTCGATTAGGGTCATACCCGCCTGGTTCAATATTTTTTCTCTTTGGTTAAGAACTTTAAGTAAATTCTGTAATGTATTCATGAGCACCTCCTAAATATGCTTGGTCCCTGATAGCAATTGAGGGACTTCTTACCGGTTGGTTACTTGTTGATTAATTCATTCATTTGTAAAATGGGTAATAGGATAGAGAAAGCAATAAAAGCCACCATGGATCCCATTACCACGATCATTAGAGGTTCCAGCAAGGTGGTGAGCGCGTTAAGCCTGACCTCTATTTGATTTTCATAGGATTCGCTAACCTTAAGGAGCATATCTTCCAACTGGCCGCTTTTTTCTCCAATAGAGATCATGTGAATCACAATCGGGGGAAATTCGCCGCTTCGTTTCAAAGGATCGGCAATGGACTCCCCCTCTTTAATGCTGTCTCTGGCTTTTTCCAACACTTTGGCAATAACACTGTTGCTGACAATATTTTTTACAATATCAATGGCGCCTAAAAGGGGTACGCCGCTGTTTAAAAGAGTGCCGAGGGTTTTTGTAAAGCGGGAGATAGAGATCATCCTTACCAGGCTGCCAAACAGCGGAATTTTTAGCACTACGCGGTCCCAAACCAGTTTACCTTTTTCACTATTGATATAACGGAAAAACAGGAAGGTTCCACCTCCTATAACAATCAGGAGTACATACCAGTAATTAGACATTATATCGCTGAATAAAATCAACGCTTTGGTGGAAATCGGTAGAGATGCTTTCATGTCTTCGAAAATTTGGGTTACCTTGGGGATAACTACCGAAAAAAGGAGTGCCAAAAGAGCGCAGCTCATAAGTATCATGATTATGGGGTACATCATAGTGCCCATAATTTTTTGCCGCAATTGGGCCTGGCTTTCAGTAAAGTCCGCTAATCGTCCCAGAACTATCTCCAGGGCGCCGGATGATTCACCAGCGTGGACCATATTGATGTAAAGCGCAGAAAAGACTTTGGGATATCTTTTTAAGGCCTCCGCCAGGGAACTTCCCTCGTTAACCTTCTCTTTTATTTCCGCCAGAATCACTTTCAGCCGCTCATTTTCCTGCTGTTCTGAAATAGCGGTGAGCGATTCTACCAAAGGGATACCAGCGTTTAATAGAGTGCACAATTGCCGGGTCAAAACGGCTATATCCTGCACTTTAATACGGCTGAAATATTTGGAGAGGTCGATCTCCATGCTCAATTTGCTCTTAGCGCCTCTGGAGCCTTTCCCTTTCCCTTTCCCTTTCCCTTTCCCCTGTATGGGTCCTCTGGAAGAGACAGAGTAATCTTTGAGAAAAATGCCCTCCCTGCGCAGCATGGTTTGCAAGTTTCTGGAGTTTTCTGCATCTCTCACCCCGGAGATGATTTTGCCTTTGGCATTAAAGCCTTTAAATTCGTATACCGGCATGATTTTAATTTATTCTGGGGTTAATATTATACTTCCGATGCTTCCTGGGTGAGGCGGCTGACTTCGGCGATTGTAGTCTGCCCTTTGAGCACTTTTTGGGCGCCGTCAAACTGCAGGGTAGTCATACCCTTGGCTACGGCTGCCTTTTTAATGGTGCCCGCATCCACCTTTTTTAATATCAGTTGCTTGATCTCGTCATCCACCATCATCAGTTCATAAATTCCGGCCCGGCCAGTATACCCGGTATTCATGCACTTGGGACAACCATTCTCCCGAAAGACGGTGGCGTTGAGCGCATCTTCCGGTTTAACTCCGATTAAAGCCAACTCCTGGGGAGTGGGCTGGTAGGGCTGGCGGCATTCGGGACACAGAGTCCGGATTAGCCGTTGGGCTAAAATACCGATTAGAGAGGAGGCAGCCAAAAATGGTTCTATACCCATATCCATTAGACGGCCGACAGCGCCGGCAGAATCATTGGTATGCACTGTACTAAGCACAAGGTGACCGGTGAGGGATGCCTGCACTGCAATCTGAGCAGTGTCCAGGTCGCGGATCTCACCTACCATGATTACATCTGGATCCTGGCGTAAAAAGGCCCTCAATCCCGATGCAAAAGAGAGTTCTATTTTCTGGTTGACCTGCATCTGGCCGATACCGTGCAACTGGTATTCCACCGGGTCTTCAACCGTTAAGATGTTTATGTCGGGGGAGTTTATTTTGGATAATGAGGCGTATAGAGTAGTGGTTTTCCCCGAACCGGTAGGTCCGGTAACCAGGATGATCCCGTGAGGATTGGCGATCAGCCTTTCCATCTTTTTGTAAGTATTTTTATCAAATCCCAAATCCTCCAGATCCAGCATAATCGATTTGCGATCCAAAAGACGCATAACCACTCTTTCGCCATGGGAGGTGGGTACAGTGGAAACCCTGATATCAATATCTTTTCCCGCCATCTTGATTCTGATACGCCCATCCTGAGGCAATCTCTTCTCGGCAATGTTGAGATCTGCCATGATTTTGATTCTGGAGATGATGCTGTTCTGAGCCTGTTTGGGCGGCTTGACAATATCGTAGAGAATGCCGTCCACCCGGTAGCGCACCGCCAACTCCCGTTCAAAGGGCTCAATGTGAATATCAGAGGCTCTCTCTTTTACCGCTCGGCTAAAGAGCATATTTACCAGCCTGATAATAGGTGCCTCGTCCGAGGTATCAAGAAGATCTTGCACCTCATCGAATTCATCGAACTCCTCTGTCTCTTTCATGTCATCAATGACATCCTGAGTTTCGGTAAGGCTGCGATCATACACGTTGTTGATGGCATTGATAATAGAAGAAGAGGGGGCTATGGTGGGGTTAATCTCCCTTTTGGACACCATCCTGATATCATCCAGGGTTTCGATATCAAGGGGATCGGCAATAGCAATTTCCAAGGTGTCAGATGTGGCAACCAGGGGGACAAAGCACTGTTGCTTGGCGTAGTTGATGGGGATATCCTTGATTAACTCGATAGGGATCTTTTCCGGATCTATCTCCATCTGGTATGGTAAGTCCAACTGGGCTGCCACGGCTCTGAGAATATCATCCTCTTTGACCAGATCGTGTTTCTGCAAAATGTCTCCGAACAGACCTCCCTCCTCAGCCTGAATTTGCAGTACTTTTTCAATGGCCTCTTCGTTGAGACCTACCTGCTCGATTAAAATTTGCCCCAATCGCCTCTCGTCAAACATCTTGTATTCTTCCTATTCCTCTTCAACCGCCGATTCCACCTCAGGAGTTACCGGTTTTTTTTGATTATTATCCTGGGCGGGTTCTTTTTTCGATGATTTTTCCTCGGAGGTGAAAACTTCTTCAATTTTACGTTCACCACCTCTGATTAGCCGGTCGCCGGCAGTTGTCTTGCCATCTTTAATGGCCTGCTCCTCTTCTTGGATGCTATTGTATATTTGCTGCAACGGACCGATTTTACGAGTGTAATCTATAGGCGCTTCATAACCTGCGGCAGTGCCGTAGAACTTTTTGACAAATTCTTTCCTTTCACCCATTTTTCGTTCATATATCTTTCTGAAATCGGTTTGGTCCTTAATAATATAGGGAGTGAGAAAGATCAGTAAATTTGATTTGTCTTTAATAGTACCCGTGCTTCTAAAGAACCAGCCCAACAGAGGGATATCGCCAAAAAAGGGTATTTTTTGAACGTTTTCACTTAGTTTATCTTTCATCAATCCACCAATAACCACCGTCTGCTGGTCCCGCACCACAACCACGGTTTTGGCCATCCGTTTGGAGGTTGTAGGTCCCAGGAGGGGGTCTAAACTCTTAACTTCACTTACCTCTTGTTTAATATCCAGTTTGACATAATCTCCAGCGTTAATCTGAGGTTTGATTTTTAAAGTCAGGGCAACATCCTGCCTCTGCACCGAAACCACTGGTGAAAAACTGCTAAAGGAAGATCCGCCGGCACCACCACCAGAGGTGAAACCTGATTGAAAAGGAATATTTTCACCCACGGTGATCTCTGCTTTTTGGTTGTCGGTGGTGAGAATATGGGGAGTGGATAGAACGTCAACGTCATCGCTACGCTGCAGAGCCTTCATTACTGCTCCAAAAGAGGGGATGTTGATATTGCCGAGCCCCATGGCCTGGCCTGCCCCTTCTACGTTAGGCCCCCGAACGCCGCCTAAAAATCCGGATAAGGAGGTCAGGGTTCCTGGGTCTATTTGAATGGCATTGAGGGGGCCTAATTTGGTGGTTCCGAATATTGGCACAGTCTGTCCCTGGATGGTGGGGGCGGCTCCCAGATTTAAAGCCATGCCCAAATCCCGGGATTTTTTAACACTGATTTCCATAATTACCGCTTCTACATATACTTGTCTCCGCGGTTTGTCTAACTTCTTGATCACCTGCTTTAGAGAGCGAAAATCTTTTTGAGAGGCCACAATTACTAATGAGTTGGTGGATTTTTCAGCATTGACTTTAACTTCTCCCCTGAAGAGGCTGTTACCTCCACCACCACCTTTGCCACCTTTGCGGCCGGCCCCGGAAATTATGGTCTGCAGGCTGGCTGCCAGAGTTTCGGCGGCTGCGTTTTGCAGGCCCAAAACATGCATCTTTCCTTCGCCGGGAATAGGAATATCCAGAGCGTTTATCAATTTTTGAATCTTTTTCAGCGATTGGCGGTTGGCCATTATAATTAGTTTATTGGTTCTGTCGTCTGGGATAATTTTAGAGATACTGATATCGATACCACCCTGGCCCGATTTTTTTCGTGCCTTTGGTCCTTTACCCTGTTCGAAGATTTGAGTTATTTTGTCGGCCACATCTTGGGCGGTAGAGTAATTTATGGGAACTATCCATAACTGGTCTTGCCCTCCGGGCACATCTAGTTTTCCTAATATTTTCAAAATCCGCAGCAGGTTGGAGGCGGTATCGGAGATAATCAGGGTATTGGTGGGTAAATAGGGTACAATTTCACCGTCGCGGGAAACCAACTGGCGCAGGGTTTGATTTACGGTGTCGGCGGTAATATGTTTTAGCCGGTGCAACCTGGTGACCATCCGGTCTTCCGGCTTGGGCATCTGATCCTTTCCAACAAAGGTGGGAATATTGTCCTGTTTTGAACTGCGCAGAGGAACGACTTTGAAATACTTGCCGGACCGGACAATGGTCATATCATTGGCTTCCAGGGTAGATAAAAAAGCCAGGTAGGCCTCATCCGCAGATACCTTGGAAGGAGATATGATGGTGATCTTGCCGGAGCGGATTTTACTGGAAACAATAAAGTTTTTGCTGGTCATTTTGCTTATGGCCTTAATTACATCCATTATCTCGGCATTTTCAAAATCCAGGCTATATTTGCCATCTTGGTGTTGCACTACGATTTTTTTCTTTTTTCCCTTGCCATAGGCCGGCTCAATTGAGACCGTAGCGCTAAAAATGCCTAAACATATAAGCATTGTTATTATGGAAATTAACTTTGTCTTTGATGTCATAGAAATTTCCTCTACTTTAGGTATATGATTGCTACACGTTTTTAACGTACCTGGTATTTAAAATTACGTTTGGTGCCCCTGCGTTCCAACTCAATACTAATGGTTTTAGAATCTTTGAGCCGTTGGTATACCTCCAGGGCCTTATCGGGACTGTTTAACTCATACCCATTTATTTTGTTAATTACATCACCGTTTTGAATTCCAATTTTGGCATATATACTCTTCGGTCTGATGGAGAACAATTTGAATCCCACCGGTTTACCATTTTTAAAACTGGGCACTATCCTGGCCTGGGTGGCTACTTTGGACAAATCACCCAGGGTATTTTCGATTTCGCTTTTGGCAATTATGTATTCATTTTCACCTACCTGCTTTACCCCTTTGCCGCCGGTATTGGCAACTTGCTGCACTTTTGGCTTAGCCTGGTAAGTTCTTGCTGCCGATCCACCTTTCCCCTCCTTTTCCAGGTTTAAATATTCTTTACGGCCATCGGACCGTTCCAAAATTACTTGAAGCCTTTGAATTCCTATAATAGTGGCTTCGTTCATCAACATATCGCCGATGGAATAAACTTCGGTCTCCCTGGCCGCCTGGTCATTGATAACCGCAATGGATTGGTAAGGATTTGATGAAACAATGGTGGCCACCAGTTCAGCCCGCAAATTTGTCCGGCTCATATCTATTTGGGTCAGGTCCGGTTCGATAATATCAGGTTCATTAGC
>CAZTWC010000086.1:11289-13024 GCA_964617105.1 uncultured Myxococcia bacterium | reverse complement strand
ATAGTTCCCAAGATTATAAACTTGGGGCAGGTCCAGATTGTTTCCAACTCTGGTACTGCTATCTATATAGATGGCAAATTAAGTGGAAAAGGAAAATATGAAGCCTCAGAGATGGAAATTGGCCTTCATCGGGTAAGGCTTATCAACCGAAATTTGAATAAAACTCATAGTTTTACCTTTAATTTAAAAAAAGGCCAAACTTATATAAAAGAACACAATTTCAGGGGCGACACCGGAGACAGTAAACCATCAGCCAAAAAGAAAGTTCAGCATGGTAACTTTGGCACCATTACTATAAAATCTACACCTCAATCCCTGGTTTATATCAGTGGAAGGATGTCGGGAAAAACTCCTATTATTGTCAGGCGGTTACCGGCAGGTAATTATTCTATCAGGTTGATAAACCGGGAGTTGAATATCACCAGATCGTTTATTGCGGTGATAAAAAAAGGTGAGCACCTGGTTAAAGAGGTACGGTTAAAATGAAAATCTTTTTAGGTTCATCTTCTCCGCGCCGGCAAGAGATTCTGGCCAATGCCGGTTTTAATGTAAAGGTTTTAGATAAGGTGTTTTTCAAAGAAACCGCTGACCCGGACAGTATTGAAACCCCAGGTCCATATTCCCAAAAAAAAGCCCAGGAGAAATTGGCCTCTTTTGACAACCTTAAAGTGAGCGAACCTGGTTTGCTAGTTTGTGCTGATACTATTGTGGTGGTAAATGGCCGGAAGGATTCTGGTAATGCTGCTGATAAGCAGAAAAAATATTTATTGTTGGGAAAACCGGGCGATGCACCTGGTTGGAAGGAAAAAGCGGGTAAGATGTTGGCCAGGTTAAGTGGAAAACAGCACTATGTATATACTGGAGTAGCCTTTAGAAACACCTGGGAACCTATACAGGTTATTTCCGGCTGGGAACAGACCCTGGTACATTTTAATAATTTGCAGCCCTGGGAGCTCCAGAGATATATAGATAGCCAGGAACCGGTGGACAAAGCCGGAGCATACGGTATTCAAGGGCGAGGTGGTATTTTTGTTTCCTCCATCCAGGGGTGCTATTTCAATGTCAAGGGGTTTCCCCTGGCCAGGTTCTACTCTATGGTGAAAGAGAATTTCCCATCCTATGCCCGGGACTTGTTGATTTGACATGATAACGTCTGGAGAAAAAATTGTATTCAGACCAAATTCCCTACGGCCGGCAGTGGTTAGATGATGATGACATCCAAAGCGTTGTCCAGGTTCTGAAAAGTTCATGGCTAACCCAGGGACCGGTGCGAAAAGAGTTTGAAACTCAATTGGCCAAAGTTGTTGGTGCGCCTTATATAAAGGCTGTATCAACAGGCACTGCTGCTTTGCACTGTGCATTAAAAGCGGCTGGCGTAAAAGCGGGAGATGAAGTTATTGTTCCCAATTTAACCTTTGCCGCCGATGCATCCGCAGTTTTATTTTGTGGCGGGACGCCGATTTTGGTGGATGTGGAACCTCAATATTTTACTTTAGATCCAGAACATTTGGAAAAAAGTATCAATTCCAGGACCAAAGCGGTGATCGTGGTTGACTTTGGCGGGCATCCAGCCATGCTGGAGCCGGTTTCCCAGATTTGTCAACAATATGGTCTTACTCTGATAGAAGATGGTTGTCACTCTTTAGGGGCTACCTGGCAGGGAAAACCAATAGGGAGTCTAACCCGGTTTACGGTTTTTAGTTTCCACCCGGTGAAGGTGATCACCAGCGGTGAA
>CAZTWC010000086.1:3414-11279 GCA_964617105.1 uncultured Myxococcia bacterium | reverse complement strand
GCGGTAGCCTGTTTGGATAAAAAGGACGCCGATTTTATTGATAGATTTTCCTGTCATGGCATGGAAAAAAGTCAAAAACTAAAGGATGCCAAAGGTGATTGGTATTATCAAATATGTAATGAAGGTTACAATTACCGTCTCAGCGATCTGCACGCCGCTCTGGGTAAGAGTCAACTTAAAAAACTTTCGGCATTTTTGGCTCGGCGACGGCAGATAGTTGAAAGGTATAATAACGCCTTTGCCAATTTAGCCCAGGTGATTACACCACAACAGGCTCAGGATTGCCAATCCGCCTGGCACATCTACCCTTTGCGTTTCCTTATGGAAAAGATAAAATTGGATAAAATCCAACTATATAATCGTCTACGTTCCCTGGGGATTTTAACCCAGGTGCACTATATCCCTTTACATAAGCAACCGCTTTTTAAAAAATTTAAAGATAAACCTTTTCCGGTGAGCGATCTTTTCTATAAACAATCATTTTCTTTACCCCTGTTTCCGGCTATGACTAATCAACAGGTTGAGCATGTGGTTATGGCGGTAAAGCAGGTAATCAGGGAGGCCACTGGCTGAAATTTGAAGGTTCAAATAGAAAAAATTATCCCGGGCGGATGGGGTTTGGGGCGCATTGACGGAAAAGTGGTATTTGTTCCATACACCTGCCGGGGCGAAGAGGTCGCCATAGAGATAACCAAATCTTTTAAGGATTACACTCAGGCGAGGATAATCAATATCATTAAATCGTCATCTGAGCGGGTAACTCCGCTTTGCCCGGTTTACACCCAATGTGGCGGATGCCATTTTCAGCATTTTAGTTACGATGAAGAGCAAGAGGTTAAGAGGGAGTTTTTGGCTGAAATTTGTAGTTTGAGCCTTCATGAAGTCTGTTCAGAATTTTATCCAGCGCCAACAAGTTTTCACTATCGGCATCGAATACGTCTCCATATTGCCCGTTTTGGAAAAAACAGAAAACCTGGTTTTTTAGCCCGGGAGAGTCACCAGGTGATTCCTGTAGATAAGTGTTTACTGGCCCATCATTCTATAGGAAAATTGCAACAAGAGTTGGAGCCGGTTTCGACCGCCATGAACAAAGAAAACGGTATGATTTCGGTGGAGATTCTCTATAGTAGTCTGGAGAAAAAATTTTTATTGGGATTAAATTTGGATGGAGACAATTATGAAGGAAAGGGATTGTCGACACTGTTGGAAAAATGGCCCCAAATAAAGGGGATTAGTTGGCGTAATCCAGGAATGAAAAGCGATGGTTATGTGGGCGAAAATAGATTGGCCTATGAAATTCAGCCCGATTTGTCAGGCTACATGGGCAGTTTTCGTTTTAGCCAGGCCAATTTGAAACTGAATCAAACCATGGTTGAGTACTGTCAAACTCTGGTCAAAAAGCGGGCTTTGAAATTAGGGGGGAAAGCCAATTTGCTGGAGTTGTTTGCCGGCAGCGGTAATTTCACCTTGCCTTTGGCCAAAGTAGCCACTCAAATAATTGCCACTGAAATTGCGCCGCTGAGTGTCAAAGACTTGAAAGAGTGTTGTCAAAGGGAGAAAATCACCAATGTTCAGGTAATTCAGGGGAAATCTTGGTTGATATTGAAACAAGTAGTGGAAAAGGGAGACAATTTTGATATAATCTTTCTCGATCCACCTCGCCAGGGTATCAAAGAGGAGAGGAGATATATTTTGGCCTTGAAACCAGGGTATATTCTCTATTTGAGTTGTCATTTAGCCACTTTGAAGAGAGATGTGAATTATTTTCTCAAACATGGTTATAGCCTGGACAGAGCGGTGGGTTTTGACCTGTTTCCCCGCACCCATCACCTGGAAATTTTGGCGGTGCTAAATTTGGAAAGTGAATTCTCGGACAGGATCTAGTTTAGAAAAATAAATATATTAAAAGGAAATAGTTGTGAAAAAAATTATCAAAACTCCTGCTGGTAATTGCAGTCGTACAATGGCGCAATTTTTAACTATGGTAATAGTGATATTCTCTATGGTTGCCCTGGTTAACTGTATGGCCAAAGATGGAAAAAATGACTATTTCTCCTCCGCCGGTATTTCCGACGGAGGCGGTATAGAGAAAGGCGATGGCGGCACCAAGCAGCCGGAAATTATCCCCGAACCAGGAGAGATGCCTTCAATCAAATGGAGCACTATGGAAACTAAATACCTGGTGGAAGCCGGCGATTACCGGCTGGAGATCGATCGGCGAAACGGTGGGTTGGCCCTGGTGACTCCTAGATACCGGGTGGCTGAAGCGGACAGTAAATCAAAATATTCTTCAACTTCTCTCTTTTACCGGGTAAGAAAAACGGTTAAAGGAAAATTGCAGGAGCATAATTACAATGTCGGGCAGGTGGGTAGCATAGACAATTATCAGCAGGGAGTAGTAGTAACCTTTAAATCCCCGGAAAAAGAGGTTGACCGTGAAGTTAAACTATTTGTCCGTATAGGAGAGTTCAACCAGTTATTGTTGGAGTTGAAAGTCTTTCCCCATAAAGATGTTTTTGCTGTAGGGCTGGCCTTTGCCAGAGGTAAAGGGAGCAATGATAAAGATTCTTTCCGGGTAGAGGAGCAGTTTTATGGGTTGGGTGAGCAGTTTGACCACTTTAATAATACCGGTAAATACAGGCAACTACAGAGAGATCTTCATGAGAAGATGGAATCTGGTCACAATGAAGTGCATTTTATTGTTCCTTTTTTGCTGAGTTCCCGCAACTATGGTTTACTGGTGGACACCTACCAGGCCATGGATTTTGATCTGGGGCAGGACAATGACCCCAATTTTGGCTTTTTGGTTTATACCAATCAGTTTAAGTTTCATCTCTTTTCTGCTACCAACCCCGCGGAAGTTTATAAATCCTATCTGAAAATTACCGGTAATCCCCATCTGCCACCTAAATGGGTATTTGCGCCCCAGCATTGGCGCAACAAGGTCTCTTCCTATCGAATTGTTCTGGATGATGCGGCTAAAATGCGACAGTATAAAATCCCTGGCAGCCTGATTGGGATCGATTCTCCCTGGGAAACCTGTTACAACAGCATGGAATTTAATAAACTCCAGTTTCTCGATCCCAGAAAAATGATCGATGAATTGCACCGTTTGGGCTTCAAAGTGGCATTATGGATGACCGAGTACATAAATTTTACCGATGATAGTGATGAGATGGCTGGAATGAACTATTGCGGAGATCTGTATGAACATGCCGAAACAGCTGGATATTTTGTCACAGACCATTTAAATGAACCTCTGCCTTTATCCTGGAGGAAAGGAATCGGTAGTATAATCGATTTTACCAATCCCCATGCCACCGATTGGTACAGGGCCAAGATCAAGAACCTTTTACAGATGGGGATAGACGGCTTCAAACTTGATGGCGGCGAAGGGGTTATCCCTTACGGAACCGGTAGCCTGCCCCTAAAATACCTTTTTAAATTTAAAAGCGGTGAGACCAATAGAGAGATGCATTCCAAATATTCTCTACTCTATCACAAGGCATTTTACGATCAGATTATGGAAACCAAAAAAGGAGATGGTTTCATCATTGCCAGGGCAGGTGCACTCCGGGAACAGAAGTATCACATGACCTCCCGGTCTGGTGATTTGGACAATGATTTCTCTTTTTTCGGGGATCTGATTACTAAAGAGGGTGGCGGCAAAGGTAAACTGAAAGTGGGCGGACTGCCATCTGCTATTAATGCCGGTCTATCTCTGGCTATCAGCGGTTTTCCCTATTATGGCTCTGATATTGGCGGATTTCGAAATGGATCTCCGGCCAAAGAGGTGTTGATTCGCTGGAGCCAGTTTGGGGTTTTTTCTCCGATTATGCAATTGGGCGGAGGGGGAGAGAGCCACAATCCTTGGGATTTCAACCTTTATGACCAACAAACTCTGGATATATACCGCCAGTTAGCCCAGATGCGCATGCAATTTATCCCCTATATCTATACCATTGCTGAACAGGCGTCTAGCGGCGGTCTTCCGGTGATGCGTCCCCTATTTTTCCATTTTCCCCAGAGCCAACCAGCCTACACTGCCAGGTTTCAATATATGTTCGGCGACTCTCTGTTGGTGGCCCCAATTTATAAAGCGGGCGGCAAAAGAGATATCTTTTTTCCGCCGGGCCGCTGGATAGATTTTTTTACCGATGCGGTGGTCCAGGGTCCCACCGAGGAAAAGAACCGTTGGTGGCCTTTGGAAAGGATGCCTCTCTATGTCCGGGCCGGCGCATTGTTACCCATGCTTCCTCCTGGAGTGGATACTCTGGTGGCTGCGGAAAAGGCCAGCGTAAAGGATATGGACAAAGTTAAGGGCGAATTGCACTTGCTGGCCTATCCCTCAGGCCAAAGTGATTTTACCATGTACGATGGCACCTTCTTTAAAATGGATGAGAAAAAGGAGATGGGAATAACGTTGGAAATAGAATCCAACGAGGACCGAAACTATACGATCAAATTTAAGATGAAGGCCAGCAGTTTTAGCCCCTGGTTCAATTGTAAATATTCAGTAAAAATTAATGGCCAGGAAGCATCCAGGGTGGAAGAGGAGAAAAATCTGAGTAAATGCCTGGACTGTGTTTTTTGCCAGTCAAAGGACAAGACTTATCAGGTTAGATCCAGAGGAAAAAAGATAAAGGTAGAAATGGTGCCGTAGTTGTTTAGGACTCCCACCAGGAAGTCTCAATACTGGCCTATCTCTTTTAGAACTTGCATATACGGTTTAACCGTTACATCATTTATTTTAAAAGGTTTATCAGCAGTGCAAGCCAGAATCAATTGAGCATCAGGCACCTTGTGCTTAAAAGAATACAACCCTTTACAGTGTAATGCTATGGGTGCTGAAGTTGATTTAATTTCAATAGCCAGTATTTTACCGGAAGGCAACTCGATAATGCAATCTACCTCTGCCCCTTTTTCCGTTCTGTAGAAAGAGATATCCAAATCAAGCCGCTGGTAACTATTTATCCTAATGATTTCACAAATAAAATAATGTTCAAAACTCTGGCCAAATTCAGATGTCTTTTCGATTAAAGAAACTTTTAGTTTACGATTTAATGCGCTAACCACACCCGTATCAAAAAAATAGAATTTGGGATGCTTTGTCATCCTTTTGCGTATTGATCGTCCAAAAGGATACATAAAAAATCCCAGCAAGGTATCTTCAAGGATCTGGTAATAAGATTTAACCGTATGATAACTAACTCCACAATCTCTGGCGATGTTTGAAAAGTTGCAAACCGCACCATTTTGAGCGGCACTTAATGGTAAAAAGCGCAAAAATCCCCCCAGGTTTCTCAGATTGGCTTCCAGTTCTATCTCTTCTTTGATATAGGTGTTTACATAGGCTCTGAGAGTCTCTTCTCTGTCAAAATTATTTTTAGATAGATGTACTGCCGGTAATGTACCAAAACGTAAAACATTTCTTAAATCAAACGACCTTTCTATTTCCTGATATGTAAATGGGAAAAGTTGATAGGTCCAGGCCCTCCCGGCCAACATATTTGCTCGTTTACGTTTTAATTTTCTGGCACTTGACCCGCTCATCCCAAAAACCACTGGAAGATTTGACTCAATCATACTATGTACTTCATCCAACAATTCCGGCACTTTTTGGATTTCATCGATTATTACATGGGATATCTTTTCAACTGAATTTTCGACCTGATAAATTACCTCTTTTCGCAATTGCTCAGGATTAACCTGAAGTCGTCGAAATAGTTCAGATTGTAGCAGATCATAATAGAGAGTGGATTTAGCCGGAAAACAGGATTTCAATAGTGTACTTTTTCCGGTCTGCCTGGGGCCAAATAAAAAAAAGTGGTTTTTGCTGGAAATATGTATGCATCGAGGTATCATAACCGCAAATATACATCGTATTTTAGAAGTTGTCAATATAATTTACGACGTAAAATAGAAGTTGGTGTTCTAAAGCGTCTGCGAAAATGACACTTTAATTTACATATCGAAATGTTTATCAAAATTCTTTAGATTCCCACAGTTTTACTTCTTTTTTGTGGTTGGACGGGAGTGGAAACTACTTTTTTGGGTTTTCAGCCAACACGATGAATTGGCCGGTATTTTTGGTGCTGGTGGTGATGGTGGAGTTTTCTGAAGATATCTCCGCCACCGGAAGTTTTTGAAAGTTGCCATTAACAATGTGATATACCGCCATGCTAGTGGTAACATTCAGGTAGGGGAGGGTTAGACGAAACTTATATAGAGGGTGCACATCCTCCGGCAATGCTGGAGTGATTTCAACCTCCGGTCCAACCTGGGTCATATTTTCGGGAGTCTCCGCTTTTCTGGCTACACTGTAAATCGAAAAATTCACAGGATCATTGAGAGCGCCCGGCGGAATCTGCAGCGACACACCGGCCAGTCGAGTGCCGGCCTTACCGCGAATATTACCACCATCATATCCAATTATAGCACTGGCCATTGCATCGGTGCTTTCATAAGTGGATTCAGAAGAGGTGGGCTCATTTTGCTCACCACAGGCGCAGATTAAAACCAATAACAGGGCAATCCGGAAAATAAAAAATAATTTTTTAGGCATATTTAAACTCAAATTCTTAGCAAAAAATCTTGGCAAATAGATTTTGTCCAAAACCCCACGTTTTTTCCCAATTAGCGACCAAATTGTTTTTCCGTAAACAAGCATTGATTAAATTATTTCCAGTAAAACCCTTAATAGTCAAGTTGTTTTTAGGGATATTATGATGTTTTTAGACATTAACTCTCCTTAGGCAACGAGTTGCAATCGGATTACCCCTGACTACACCAGGTTTGCGCCCAAATTTAGCAAGTTATTAGATTTTTCCGACATTTATTGGACATATATCTTGAACGCTGAATCTTTGGTTGCCCGGGGTATAAAATTATGGCAGAATATTACGAACATGTCGTTTGAATTTTATATCCCCCCAAACCAGGGAGGCTTTTTGGGCCGACAAAAATCTATTATTATTCTGATTGTTTTTGTAATGTTTGTTGGATTTTGGATTTTGAAACTGGTATGGGATGCCGGGCAGTTTAATACCCTGGCTCCCCATTTTGAAGGGACCTGCAGGGAAATTACCGGTGTTATCGGACCAGAAGATATTACGATCCATTCCAAAACGGGTATTGCCTATATTTCCGCTTATGACAGGCGGGCTGTATTGGCAGGTGATGAAGGATTCGCCACTGGAGTATTTTCCTATGATACCAACCTGAAAGATGCTCGGCCGGTGTTATTGACCACAGGTCCCGGACCCGATTTTAGGCCACATGGATTAAGTTTGTATGTTTCTCCTGATGGCAATGACCTTCTCTTTGACAGTTAAAAGATTAGTGTTTTCACGATCAACATTGTTTAACAATGATCAACATTATATAACATTATGTGGGATGGTGGTAACATCTCTTTTCGGGAACAATTTCTAGTTATACTACTTAACTATTGCAAACTTAAACCTATTTGTTATGGTATATAAAAACTGACAATTGGAGTCTCTATTGGAAATTTTAATTCAAATCAAAGATGCGCTTAACGCCTATGTCTGGGGATGGCCCACCAACTGGTGGCCCAATACCATCCCTTTGATTGTTATTTTACTGCTGGGTAGCGGAATTGTGGTTACTTTCCGACTGCGTTTTATCCAGATTACCGGATTTTTGCATGGTTGGGGATTGATTAGCGGAAAATATGACAAACCAGAGCACGATGGAGATATCAGCCATTTTCAGGCCCTTACCGCCGCCCTTTCAGCTACTGTTGGCATCGGGAATATTGCTGGAGTGGCAACGGCCATCCATTATGGCGGGCCCGGAGCCTTGTTTTGGATGTGGTTGAGTGGTTTTTTTGGCATGGCCTT
>CAZTWC010000086.1:0-3404 GCA_964617105.1 uncultured Myxococcia bacterium | reverse complement strand
AAAATACAACGAATGCACTCTGGCCCAGATGTATAGAAAAATTAACCCCGATGGTTCAGTATCGGGTGGCCCCATGTATTACATAGAAATGGGGCTGGGAGGGAAATGGAAAGCCTTGGCTATTCTGTTCGGCTTTTGTACCGTGGTATCTTCCTTTGGGTCTGGTAATATGGTGCAGGCTTTTACCATGGCTGACCAGTTCCGCTCACAGTTGGGTATTCCCACTATAATAACAGGTGCTTTTTCGGCGGTGGTAGTGGGATTTGTGATTATTGGCGGAATTAAACGTATAGGTAAGGTTACCAGTATTCTATGCCCGGTGATGGCCGTGTTTTATGTCAGTGCTGGATTACTGGTGCTGGTGGTTAATATTACCGCTCTACCGGCTGCGCTAGTAACTATTGTCAGCGAAGCATTCCAACCCCGGGCCGAAGTCACCGGTATTATTGGCGGCGGTTTTATCGTTTTCTTAAACACCATGGTTTGGGGAGTAAAGCGGGGATTATTTTCTAATGAAGCGGGCCAGGGATCGGCTCCTATTGCCCACTCTGCGGCTAAAACCGATATGCCGGTAGCGCTTTTGGGTCCTTTTATCGACACCTTGACTATCTGTACTATCACTGGTTTGATTATTATCACCACCGGAGCGTACCAGGAAAAATTTGAGGATCAAATTCAATACGGTGTTAAAGCCTCCATCACTGTTGCCAAACCTGACCAGAGCCTGGATTTACCACGTATTCAGGAGGTTCCGGACAAACTGCTATACCAGGGACCCCTGGAAATAAAAGATGGGATACCTCAGAATGTGGTGTTGATATACAACCATGCCACCATTGAGGAGCCCCGTTTTTATAAAAACGATAGTCTTTTTAGTGGTAAATTTGATGTTGATAAACTAAATCGGATAAAGGAGAGCAATGGAGAGGTGGCTTCTTTCTGGATTAAGGGCCGGGCGATTCAAAACGGCTCACCTCTTACTACCAGTGCTTTTAATAAGGGATTGGCATTTTTAGGTTCCAACGTTATCGGCAGTTTTTTGGTTACTATTTCTGTTTTTCTATTTGCCATTTCCACAGCTATCAGTTGGAGTTACTATGGCGATCGGGCTACCCAATATTTGTGGGGAAATTGGGCTATATTACCTTATAAATTTGTATATATGGGGATGAATTTCCTGGGGGCGATATTTTCTCTGGAGTTGGTTTGGGGATTTGGGGATGTGGCTCTGGGAATAATGACAATACCAAACCTGATAGCAGTCAACTTGTTGACCAGACGGGTAAAGAGAGAAACCGATAAGTATTACCAGCAGAAGAGTTGGTAGTACCCATATTTAATAAAAAGGAGAAACTAATGCTTTTACGAACAACAACTACCAAAATCGCTTCGGTTTTTTGTCTGGCTCTAATTTTTCTTCTAGTCAATGTGCCGGGTGTTGATGCCGGACAAATTGACAATTTAAACTCTGAGCGGCCGCAATTGGAGGCTGCTGCCAAAAAAGCGGGTGCAGAAGGCGCCTCTCCGGAGAGAAAGGATATTCATGCTAAATATAAATGGAATTTAACCGATATTTACCCCAGCAATGAAGCCTGGAATAAGGATTTCACCAAAGTGGAGGGGCAATTTAAAAAAATATCCGGATACCAGGGTAAGTTGGCCAGTTCGGCAGGTACCTTTAAAGAGTTTATGGAGTTGCGCAATGATGTCCTGATGATTTTTGATAAACTTTTAGCCTATGCTCACATGTGGAAGCATGAAGATACCCGGAATGACAAAGCTCAGGCTCTGGTAGATCGGGTGAATAAGTTGGAAACCCGCGTAAAATCAGCCTTTGCCTGGGTGGAGCCTGAGATTTTGCAAATAGGCTGGAAAAAACTGGAAACTTGGATGAAAGATGATAAGCAGATGGCATCTTATCGCCATTATCTGGGCAACATTTATCGTCAGCAGATGCATACTTTGCCTTCTGAGCAAGAGAAACTTTTGGCCATGTCGGGCGATATGGCCCAGGGGCCGGTTTCGGTGTTTAGTATGTTTGCCAATGCAGATTTAAAATATCCCTACATCAAGGGTCCAGACGGCAAACAGGTGGAATTGACTCAAGGACGCTATTATAAATATATGAAATCAGAAAATCGCCGTCTGCGTCGTGATGCTTTCAAGGGTTTTTATGATGCCTGGATTAAGTATAAAAATACTCTGGCTGCCAACTACAGCGCTCAGGTTAACAGGGATGTTTTCTACTCCAGGGCCAGGAATTACAAAACCAGCCTGGAGGCCACACTGGATGCGGATAATATATCGGTAGAGGTTTATAAAAACCTGATTAAAACCGTTAAGGCCAAAGGGGTAAAACATTTACGCCGCTACATAAAACTCAAGGGCAAAGCCATGGGACTTAAAGAGATGCACCTTTACGATATTACCGCCCCTATAATCAAAGGGGTTAGTAAAGAGGTGTCCTATGAAAAAGCCAAACAGATGGTGATAGATGCCATTGCCCCCATGGGTGAACAGTATGTAAAAGATATCACCAAGGCTTTTAATTCCGGTTGGATAGATGTTTATGAGAATCGCGGCAAGCGGGGTGGGGCTTATTCCTGGGGAACCTATTCTGTCCATCCTTATGTACTGCTAAACTATAATGATACTCTCAACAATGCCTTTACTGTGGCCCACGAGATGGGGCACCTAATGCACTCCTTCTATACCTATAAAAATCAGCCTTTTCTATATGGCGAGTACAGTCTGTTTGTAGCTGAAGTGGCCTCAACTTTCAACGAGGCTTTGTTGACCCATCATTTACTTGGTAAGAAACAGAGCAAAAATATGAAAAAATATCTTCTCGCTCAGTGGATAGAGGATATCAACGGAACATTTTTTATCCAGACCATGTTCGCTGATTTTGAATTGCGCGCTCACCAGATGGCGGAAAAGGGGCAGCCATTAACCGCTGATTCTCTGGCAAAATTGTACAATAAAATACTAACTGAATACTATGGCGATGCCATTACCATAGATTCAGAATATGATTACACCTGGATGCGAATCCCCCACTTTTACCGCAACCATTACGTATATAAATATGCCACTTCTTATGCGGCCTCCATGGCTCTTTCCCAAAAGGTGCGAAAAGGTGAAAAGGGCGCTTTGAAAAACTATTTGGCCTTTTTATCTGCCGGAAGTTCCGTCTATCCCATTGATGTGTTGAAAATGGCGGGAGTGGATATGTCAAAACCAGAGCCCATTGAATCATGTATAGACCTGTATGGTGAGTTGGTGGAAGAACTCGATAAGTTGATGAAGTGATAACGTCAAAGTTTAAATAGACTCCTAATAACCGTTCTGGGGATACGGATTTTCTTATCTTCTACTTTTATGTGATCATTGCCAATATAAAA
>CAZTWC010000085.1:12461-13065 GCA_964617105.1 uncultured Myxococcia bacterium | reverse complement strand
CATAGAATGTAAAAAATCATCGCATACCTGATAACCCAAACCTCTTGAACCGGTATGCACTGTGATGGTCACCTGATCTTTTGCCAGGCCGAAATCTGAGGCTGCCTGTTTATCATAGATCTCCTCTACCCAGCCTATTTCAATAAAGTGGTTACCGGAACCCAAGGTTCCAAACTGCTTTAGTCCTCTAAGTTTGGCCTTTTCACTAACCAAAGAGGGATCTGCCTCTTTCATCTCCCCCATCTCCTCTATGAACTGCAGATCCTCTTTTTGCCCAAAACCCTGTTTTACTGCCCACCTGGCGCCTTTTAATAAAACCTGATCCAACTGCTTGTTGGTCAATTTAAAATCTTGTCTCTTTGAACCCAAACCGCAGGGAACCTGTTTAAAAATAATATTGAGCAATTCATTCAAACGGCAGGTGACCTCTTCCCGTCCCAGGGCCAGGGTCATCAATCTGACTCCGCAATTGATATCATAACCCACTCCGCCCGGCGAAATAACTCCCTGCTCCAAATCAAAAGCCGCTACTCCGCCAATGGGAAATCCGTAACCCCAATGAATATCCGGCATAGCCAGGGCGCGTCCGACAATCCCTGGTAAC
>CAZTWC010000085.1:0-12451 GCA_964617105.1 uncultured Myxococcia bacterium | reverse complement strand
TTTGACACCTGCAGGAGACTATTGTCGGCAATAATGCGGGAAACCATATCTTCAGAGCAATAAATAAGTCCTTCGGTATTCATATTCCCAGAGATTGGGATCAGCCAACGAAAGTCATCTATTTTCTTCAATTTAATAGTCATATTTCGGTATTAAGCGAGCCCTAAACATCAAAATAAACTTGTAGGAAGAATTCATCTTCTTGCTGCCATATCTTGAACTGGTGGAAGGTAACTGCCTTTATCTCCCGATGTTTTTCAATTTTATCACTCAAGAAGTCACCCTGTATCTCCACCTGTAACTGCTTTTTATCTTCTTTTATATTTATTGGCGTTACCTGGGCCTGGCAGGGAAAAAAATTCTTTGCTGCCATAAAAAAAAGCACCTCTGACAACATACTTATGGTCAATTGATCCAGGTCAACTCCAGTCACCTGAAAAGAGCGGGCATGGACTGGTTCAATTAGACTGATATCTGCCATCAGATCGGCCATTGAGAGCAAAGAGTTGGCCAGCGTTTCTTCAAGAGAACCAGACTTTACCTGGATACCGATATCAGAGGTGTGGGAGAGTATTTTGTAGATAATAGCCTTCTCTCTTTTGATTAAAGTTAATGATATCTAACCTAAGGGCTCACTTAAAATCAATATTGTAGAGAATATTTTGCTGGAAAGTGGGTACTAGAGATAGGTTAACCAGTGTCTATATTTCTCGGTCTGGCCTTTTACCGCTTTGAAGAAAGTATCCTGAATCGTATTTGTTACCGGTCCGGGCTTACCTTTTCCGATTTTTCGGTCATCTACCTCTCTTACCGGAGTAATTTCCGCGGCTGTGCCGGTCATAAACACTTCATCGGCAATATAGAGTTCGTCCCTGGTAATACCCTCTTCGCTAATCTGATAGTCAAGATTCCGGGCAATGGTTATGGCTGAATCACGGGTTATACCCGGTAAAAGCGAAATACTTGTGGGTGGGGTTTTTATTATATTGTCTTTAACTATAAAAATATTTTCGCCAGATGCTTCAGCCACCTTACCCTGGGCATCCAGCATAATAGCCTCATCGTATCCGGCAATCATTGCTTCCCGCTTGGCCATAATGGAGTTCACATATTGACCGCACAATTTTGCTTTGACCATGCCGGCATTCACATGGTGACGGGTAAAAGAAGATATCTTGGCCCTGATCCCCTTTTTTAAACCCTCTTCGCCCAGATAAGCACCCCAGGTCCAGGCCGCCACCGCAACCCGAGTATTATTTTGGGCTGCCAGTCCCATAGCGCCATCGCCCATAAATACCAAAGGTCTGATATACCCTTCTTTTAACTGGTTAATTCGTAATATCTCTTGGCAAACCTCGGTGATCTCCTCCCTGGAAAAAGGGAGATCCAATAAAATCACATGAGCGGAGTTAAACAGACGATCTACGTGCTCCTTAAGACGAAAAATTGCCGAACCGCCGTCCTGGCAAAGATAACACCTTATCCCCTCAAAACATCCTAAACCATAATGCAAAGTATGGGTTAGAATATGCACCTGAGCCTGATCCCAGGGAATATATTTGCCGTCCAACCAAATTTTATTTACTTTTTGAACCATTTTACAACCTTGCCTTTATTGATTTTGATGGGTTATTTTCAACTCTTGCAACGCTTCTTGACAGTCGGGATTACACTGTAAGACTTTTTCAAAATTTTTCTCCGCCAACTCCGGCTGACTTTCAGATTTATAGATAAATCCTAAAAACAGGTAGGATTTATCAACTTTGGGGCTCAATTTTATACTTTTATTCAACAGATCTTTAGATTTCTTTATATTTCTTTCCGATTCTGTATCAGACTGAAATATCGACCAACCTAAGTAGGCATAAAATTCGCCTTCTTCTTTGTAAAGGGAAATGGCCTTCTCAAATTGGGAGGCTGCGGCCTTATAGTTGCACTCCAGTAAAAATCCCTCCCCTTTTTTAAAATGAGATTCAGCCTCCAGGATTCTTTGCACCTTCACGGGAATTTGTTTTTCTCCACCGGTGTTCAACTCACTTTGATATTTGGCTTTCTCTTCTGGATTAATCAGGGTTTCATAAGCTTCGGTTATTTTGTTGAAAATAACGCTTATCAACTCCTTTACCTTCCAGGAAGCCCTGGCATAATGCCGGTCAGGGTGGTAGATTTTAGCCAGGTTAAAATAGGCCTTTCTGATTTTATCGTTATCAGCATCTTTAGGGATATTGAGGATCTGAAAATAGTTATACTGCTGCATTTTTTTCGCCAGTTCATCCAATTCCTGTTCTTGTTCAACTTCTTCCGGCTGGTCAAAGGAATCTTCATAATCTTCAATTTCTTCAATATCCAATATATCATCTAAAAGTGCCTTGTCTTCAATAATTTCAGAATAATACAAGGCTGCCAATAATTGGTAGGTATTTTCCTTTTCCAGGGATGACCCGCTTACTAACTCCTCCATGGTACGGTTACCGTCAAAATTAGTGATCAGTTGTTGTTCCTGGGGCGTAATTACCATATCCTGATACCTAAAAACCGGATCTGAGTTTATAATATAGGTTTTATCCTTGATCTTCTGGTAAAGATTATTCACCCGTTCCAGAGTGAATCCCTTTTTGATCCCTTCATAGATTATGGCTGCAGGAGCCATATTTAAATGAATTGTTGCCGGAGGGTGATCCAAATTGGGGTTGAACTGGTACACACCTTTTGACATGGAAAAAATATTGAAAAGTTTTATTTTCAACTGCTTTTCCAGTGAATAGATTAGGTTATGGGGTGAAATACTACCCATTTCGATCAAAATAGTTCCCAATTGGCGGTGAGATTTCTTCATAATTTTTACCGATTGGATCAATTCCTGTTCGGTAATCATCCTCTCCTTCACCAAAAGGTTACCCAGGCATTCGTCTAAATGATTACTCTTGATAAAAATAGGATAACCCAGGTTAAAATAGACAATTTTCTTTATTCCGCCACTCTTTATCAACAGCCCACCGGAACTCTTCCAGCGGTAGAGATGGGCTAAAATCCTGGCAAAAGGAGTTTTTTGTAAATTTCCTTTTACTATTACAGCGCCAGTGAATTCCGACATTGACTGGTGTTCTACATCTTTCTGCTCCTGACGGCTATCCCGATCTGCCAACGGGTTGCTGTTATCTGCAGTTCCCATGGTTTGCCGATCTTCAGTAAACGGTTCCGGATAACGATGGCCCAAATGTTTTTTCAGGCAAGCAATTACCGCTTTCATATCCAGTGGTTTGTCGAAGTATTCCAGAGCACCGTACTTATCCAACGCTTCTTTACGATGATTTTTTCCCCGGTAAATACCGCTAATCATAATTACCGGAAGATTATTAAATTTAGGCATCTCCCGTATCTGGGCCAATAACTTAAAGCCATTCATACCTGGAATCAAAACATCCAGTATTACCAGGTCAACATCTCCTTTTTCCAATACTTTCAGGGAGGTTTGGGCATCTTTTTCTAAACGTATGCTAAAACCTTCTTTTTGCAAATAGGTGCTGAAAAGCGCCTGAACATCTTTGTCGTCATCAACAACGAGGATAGTAATGGCCATTGTAATTCCCTTATATAGACAATAATAAACCAAATAACGCTGCTGCGTCCGGTTATTAGGAGGAAAAGAGCAACATTAAAACATTATTATGGTGGTGAACATCCAGGCCATGGTAAAATCACTGGAAAGTTTAAAACGTTTACCGATCTGGTCGTATGATTCATTATAATCGTTATTTTTTTCTCCTAGATCCTGTTCAATTTTACCATTGCTGTTATGGTCACTACCGGTTTTTTCGATGGTTAAATAGTGGGAGCTATCTCGATTGAAGTGCAGAGAAGTTTTAAAGCCGACAAATTTCAGCACCTGACCATAAAAACCGATCATACCACCTAAAAAGGAGTACTGCTCTACAAAAGTGGCTTCGTTCAGTAGATCGGAAACCTGAGAAAGTTACCTGCCTTTGCTGTTGAAACCTCCCCAAAAACGCAAATCTATCTTAATATTCTGATGTTTGTTCAAATTTTCCCAGGGGATAAACTCAGCCCCTGCCACCAGGGTTCCCCGCTGACCAGGAGCAATGTGGGAAAGGACATTTTCCATCACGGTGCCACATTTAGTCGGTTTATTATTATTAGTGCTCAGGCAATCCGGATCTGTGCGCCAGTTGCCGTGGGCGCTGTTTGGCACAATATTTACAGTGTAATCAAATTTCAAATAGGGTTCAACAAACGCTATCCGTTTGCTAAAAGCGGAGGAGAAGTTAAAACTGTGAATTCCGCGGCCTACGCCACCCAATACGCCGCTGTTGCGGTAGGGCTCCATCTTGATTCCGGTGGGGATAGTATATTCAATCCCTAATGTCCAATTAGGCTTGGTTTCATCACGTTGATAGTTAAAAGCCCCCCACTTGAATCCCAGAGACATATCGCCGATTCCCTTACGAACATCAGTAAAGTTGGTATTTTCCGTACTGTCGTCATCTATCAAGTTTCGCTCTCTGAGAATATTTGCAGTCTTTTCTTTATTGGGTCCGAGATAATTGTATTTTACAGGGTTTTGTTTTAACACATATATATTATTCTGATTTTTAAAATCGTTGGTAAAACTGTTTTGAGCCTCGATAGGAACCTTGATGAAAAAGGAAAGATCTTTATACAATCCAATTTCGGTTTTCAATTGAATCTTGTGAATTGTGCGGGTAAAATTAAAAACATCAATGTCGTTTACCGGAAAATTGCTCAGGGGAGAATCGGTCTGAGATTTAGTATCGAAATTTTCCCTGGCGATACTGCCGGTATTGTAGTCAAAAATGTAAGAAACATTCACATTGGCGTCAAAGGGATCTGCTCCGTCAAAGGCATCAGCCACATCGGTTACATCGGCCGCTAAAACCGGGTTGAAAAAAAGTGCCACCACCAGAAAAAAACAGAGTGTGCTGAAGGAAGTAAAACTGATGCTAGATAAAATATTAGCTAATTTCCATTGTAACACTTTTGCATTTTTCATTGATTTGATTAACCTCATAATTTTGTGTTCAAAAATCAGCAACCACCACTCTGTTATAGTTTGGGCATATTACCGATTTCATAGTAGATTACCGAGAAATACCTTAAAAATTATAAAATAAAGGTGAATATGTCAAGTATTTTTACCAAGCGCAGCCAAATTCTCACGATTAAGTAAATTCACGGACGAAAACTAGAATCCTGCCGGCTGTCCATATTTTCTCGGATCCGATACCCCTTCCAAATGTCCATGACTCAGGTCTATGGCCTGAACCACCCCTAGTTTGTCTCGTTGTTTAAAAGTAAGACCATTTTTTTTTAATCTTTCCATTCTCTGAGCCCCGGTTGGGCCTTCCGCCAAATCGGGCTCGTAAAATATAGTATCCGGTTTCCACTGGTGATGGAACCTGGGCTTAGCAACCGCCTGTTTTAAATTCATCTTAAAATCAATTACATTAATTATTACTTGCAAGGTAGCGGAAATTATTCGGGGTCCGCCAGAGGCGCCCAATGCCAATATTGGTTTTCCCGCTTTGGTGATAATGGTTGGCGACATACTGGAAAGCGGCCTCTTGCCGCCCTGGATATAATTTTGGCTGCTGCCCACCAGACCATAAGTGTTGGCTCCTTTGGGCCAGGAAAAATCATCCATGTGGTTGTTCATCACTATTCCGGTTCCAGGCACTATTTCCTTGGAACCAAATAGAGTATTTATGGTGGAGGTCAATACCAGGGTATTTCCATGATGGTCCGCCACGCAAAGATGACTGGTGCCGCTATCATCGGGCGGAGGGATAATTTTACTCTTTTTATCCTTTGGCAGGGAAATGTCCTTTTTAATAGAGGCACTAATCTCTTTGGCATATTCCTTGGAAACTAACTGTTTAAGGGGAATTTTCACAAAGTCGGGATCACCAAAATATTTCGCCCGGTCTTTATAAGCCTGTTTCATTGCCGATACCACCACCTGAATATAGCGGGGAGAATTATGGCCCATACCGGCTAAGTCAAAAGATTCCAGAATATTTAGCATCTCAACCACCAAAGCACCGCCAGATGAAGGCGGCGGCATGGAGTGAATTGTCAGTCCACGGTATTGACCGGTAACCGGCTTTCTCACTTTGATTTGGTAGTGTTTCAAGTCGTTCAAAGTTATAGCCCCGCCACTATTTTTTGACCATCTGACAATTTTTTGGGCTATTTTTCCTTGGTAGAACGATTTCCTACCGCTTTTGCTGATTAACTTTAGAGTTTCTGCCAATTTTTTCTGTTTTATTATGGTGGCAGGTTTAATTATGCCCCCGGGAATAAACAGGGATGCCAAAGGGGCGTGAGCGAGAAATTCAGCGCTATGGGTTTCTATTACTTTGATATAATATGGAGAGGGTTTAAAACCGATTTCTGCCAACTTAATAGCCGGCTCTAACAACCGCGCCCGGGGAAGCCGGCCATATTTCCGGTGAAGTTGAAGCAGTCCCGCCACCTCTCCTGGCACACCTGAGGCTAATGGGCCTTCATAAGTCAATCTTTTCCCCTGGCTCCGGCCTTTATCGTAGATAGAGGCCGTAACCAATTTTGGAGCCTGCTCTCTAAAATCGAGAACATATACACCTGTTTCTTTTAATTTCTTCTCTGTTTTTTGGCCGGGGCCGGGTAGATAGATGGCAAAACCTCCACCGCCTATACCAGAGGAGAAGGGGTTTAATACCCCCAAAGCAAAGGTTGCGGCCACCGCAGCATCAACCACGTTACCGCCCTGTTTTAAAATATCAACACCAATTTGAGAGGCAATTGGATGATCTGTGGTTACCATCACTTTTTTGCCGGTGGCATAGTTGTTTAAACCCTTGACCCTGGCCTGAACAAATCCTGCACAAACAACATATAACATCAACAATATCAATAATTTTGCTCTCATCTTTTCTCTACCTCCATCTGCCGATCAATTAAAATATAACTTTATTTCGACTTTAAATCTCCTTGACAGTTTTCCATTAATATAGGATTATTACCCACTCTTGACCAAAAAAGTCAATTACCTTTTTTCCATTAATTCAAAGGGGGTTCTTTAAAATGAAAGTTACCAAAATCCTGTTAAGTATGCTTATGGTTCTTTCCCTGATGCTTTTCTTTTACAACTGCGGGTCTGATGATACACCCTCAGATGCAACCACTGATGGCGGAAATGGTGCTGGTGATAAAGATGCTGGCCCCCAAACCGATACCCCAAAATCTGACAACGGTGGAACTGGCGAAGCTGATGCCGGTAGCGACATTACCCCCGTAGCCTGCACAACCCCGGCTGACAAATGCCTGATTACCACCCCGGCCAAAGGTATTCGCAAAGGCGAATCTATCCAATTACACGGCGAGGCTTTTAGTGATGCTTGTGGTGTAGATGCAGCCGCTACTTTTGAGTGGGCCTCTTCCGACACTAATGCAGTAACCGTTGATGCCAGCGGCAAAGCCGTAGGCGGCAGTAATAGCGGTGTGGCGGAAATTAGTGCCAAAGCCAAAGTAAAAGGCCAAAACATCACTTGCTCTAATACGGTAAAAGTCACTAACTACGGTGATGTAACCAGCGGCATCAGAGTGGTGGTGTACTCCGAACTTGGCGGTGCGGTTAAAGACGCCAAAGTGCTAGTTAATGATGGTGCGGTCGTGACCACCGATAACCTGGGCGTTGCTCAAATTAGCGGCGTAAGCGGCACTTCCAATATTAGTATTTTTCACAATGACTACGACTATGTCACTATTATGCAAATAGATCTTCAGGATATTGTTATCTACCTGTCTCCAAAATCGGATAACACCAAGTCTGCCGGTTTTAGAGGCAACTTTAAATTTAACCAGACCAAAGACTGTTACACTAAACTAGGTCTTTCCGGCGTTTCCTTGCCGGGCAACATGCTCAATTTCAATTTTAGCGCGCTCGTAGGCGATTCCCTTACTCAAACCCTTTTTGGACAAACTTTGGACATACCTTCAGCTCTGGTGTTGTCAATAGAATCCCTGGGAATTGATATAAATGAATACAAAGTGATTGGTTCCCCTGGTCGCCGGATCGGTTGGGGGATTGGCGGCTGCTTGAACGAAGAGCAAACCATTGATCTGGTCAGTCAGGTTACGGGTGGTTCCTCAGCAGATTTGGGTGAAATATTACCCAAAATTATACCCTTGTTTTCCACATTGAAACATGCCGTTAAAACTAACCTAAATCTCAATAGTTTCCCCCGGGTTCCCAGTCAAGACCAAAATGGCAAAGCCATTATGATCTCCGATTTTGCCAAATTTGACAAAGTTGATCTAGACCTGACTCACCAGCTGACCAACAAAGTCAAGGCCACCATCCCCAACCTGCCCCTAAAACCAGGTGTAACCAACCAATGGATGGACTCTACATTTGTTTTGGTGGGTACTGATGTTCCCAATATCGGCCTGGTTCCCACCGGCTTGACAATTGGAGTGGATACTACTGATGCAAAAACCAACCCAGCAGATGGCAAAATCAATCCTCCAGAGGGAAAAACCGGCAGTTTCGTAGAACTGTCCTACGCAGACCTTCACCATGGCTTAGAGGGTAATCCTTACAAGGCTATTGCACTATCAACCGATGCTGCTAGCCTGATTTCTTCCGAAGGTAGCGGTTCGTTGGTAAGTGGATTGATTGAGCATTTTCCCTCCAAACCTGGCGACTTTACCTTTAAAAATTTCGCCCAGATCTCCAACGGGATCTCTTTTACCGCTACGGCTAAAAAAATCACCATCCCTGCAAAAGGAAACACCGACATTATGCGGGCTAAATTTATGACCAAAAATAGTGGCAACTGGACTATCTTTTATCCCGGAACCTTAACCGGCGACATGGTCCTACCCAACTTTTCTAAGGCTTCTGCCACCGACCGGACCGCAGAAGAGTTGTTTATTCAGGGCATGACCCTCAATGGCGTTACTTACAAAGACCTGTTTAAATTCAATTCCAACAACACCGATAGTGTCAACAGCAAAATGACTCATTTCACGGTTTTGGAATGTAAAAAAGATGCCAACGCCTATTGCCTGATCAAATAATAAGGAAATCCCCTGACTCAAGGGGAATCTGTTTCTAGTTCAAAAGGCCCTGGAATATTATAATATTCCAGGGCCTTTTTTTCGCCCTCAAATTCTCTTCAAAAAATATTTATCAAAAAAAGCTTGACTGCGTTAACGCGGTGCGTTATATTGTGTCCATAACGCGGCGCGTTAACGATGCTGGTCCTATTAACAAAAGAAGTCCACGGGATTTAATCACTAAAGTTAATATTTAATTTTTTATTTATCTTTATGAAAGGAGATTCAAAATGAAAGAATTACTAGACAACCTGTTTAACAAACTTACCAAACAAAACCAGGAATTGGCCGAAAAAAGCCAGGTCATCTTTGACAAAACCTATGAAAAAGGGATCAATGTCATGGAATATGCTCAGGGCGAAATTAACAACCTGGCCCAACATTTTAACCAGATGAAAGAGCGTTTTGAAAATGAAGGCAGAGAAATGTTAAACACTTTAATCAAAGAACAAAAAACAGAACTGGGAAAAATTGAAAAAAGAGTTAAAAACACCGTTGAAGATAATATCGGTAAAATCCATACTCTGGCCCAGGAAAATTTCAATAGCCTCAACCAGGCAATAGAAAATATCGATAAACAGATTAGAAAAATTCCTGGCCTTTCCAAAGAAGTAATAGAGCCCCAAAATGAAAACATTCCGGCAGAAAACCTGGCCACCGAACCAGCAATTACCACCTTGCCAATTGAAGATTTTGACAGCCTGAATGTTAAAAATGTGGTTAACGAGCTGAAAGGGCTAAGTAGAGACCAGTTATTGGCAATTAAAGATCACGAAGAGAATAATAAAAATCGTAAAACCGTAATAAACACTATCAATCAGAAACTATAGAAGTGAAACTTATCTATAGCAACCCGGGATCTCCTTCCTGGGTTGCTAACCCCGCCTGAGAAATCACTTACCATTTTTAATCTCAATCTTAAGTTGTCTGGCAATAGAGATACTCTGGAATACTGTTTCCTGATTTTGGTTCTGATTGCTGGTCAATGATGGTTTAACATGATATTGCCACAAATTCCACCCCTTGTGCAAAGAAGTCATCAAAGGCAAAACCAGGGGAATATCCGGCTCAGCGTACGAGAAAGTAAAAATCAATTTCTCGGTCAACTGCCCTAAAATAATATCTTGATGGAGATTGTTTATTTCACTATTATCAAATATATTGTTTCCGTTGGTATCCTGATGATGTTCGTATTTGCCGCTGTTATTACGGTCCCAATAGACCACCGGTACTCCAACTACCTGATAATTGTCGGCCGGCAAATCATCTACTCTCATTCGCTGATCTCCCATCTCAAATTTGGTAATCCTATCGGTCAAATCGGGGAGAGTAATACTGAAACCGCTGTGTCTGGAGGCAGAGGTCAGATTAATATCCTGGCTGACTATCTCTAAAATTGAATCATCAATGGGATTTTTATTCTGTTTATCGTTATTCAAAATAAACCCTAACCGCAACTTGAGTCCAAAAATATGATCTTCTACATCCTTGTTGACAATCACCTCCCCTTTAATAGTCACCGTGGGCAGGGGAATATTGCGAATTTTCAGGTTAAGAAGCATATCAATGGGTTGAATAGAAACATAATTGTCTTGGATGATTACCTGTTGATAACCCAGGCGGGCTCCTCCTTTAGAAAAATAAGTGGGGAGAGTACCACTTAAATAGGCTATCACCCGCCGGTCGGAAGAACCGATTAATTCATCACCGTCTTCTGGTATATAGATGCTATCTTGGTTTTTATCGTGATAAACTATCGGTAAAAAAACTACACTTTTAAAATCATCCGGAACCTCTTTCACAGTAAATATACTTTCCGGTTTTGACATCAAGTGATCCGGTTTGGCGGGCAAACGCAATTTATAGTTAACCCGAGTTCCATTAAAAGATATTTTAGCACTTACCTTTTCAACATTATTCCCCTTTAAGCTCAATATCTTCTTGTATCCATTTTGCCAGGTCTGATCATTGAAATCGTCAAAATTCAAAGCAATCAGCCCTACAGTTATGGTTTTCGGGGCTTTGGCCACTTCTTGAACCAATTTAATTTCTCCGCGTATGCAGGTACCCTGGCAAGAGTCCTTATCAACACTCGCGGAGGTTGAACTATCCGGATCAGTTCCATCTTGGTTTTGATCAATTTTGTCTATATCAGGGTCATTTTTTCCAATTTCCTGGCTATTGGCGTCACCAACAGAGCCGGTTTTATCATCACTATTTCCCTCTTTTGAAGGGTCGGTTTTTCCCAGTAAATCCTCGTTTATAACGGGTACGTCACAGGATGACAGGAGAAATATGGCCAATATCATCATTAATATTATTTTAATCTGGTTACCCATACTCTTTTAACTCCAATAATTACTCTTGTTACCCAATGTGGTGTAAGAAATCGTATTTAATCTTTAATGCAAATAACGTGCCAGTTAAGGAGTTAACAATGTGTCCTTTTAACACTACGTCACTACGCTTGCTATCATACCGTTATTACAGACTATTTTACACAACATCAAACTCTGTCATATTCTATCGGATTATTTTTATTGGTTTATTTCCTTTTCCAGTTGATTTTACGGCTCCATACCGGTAATCTTCTCTTTTTTCACCGCTTTAAAGACAATTATGATAACAAAAGTTATCATCAAGCGGACAACCAAACCAGTTATCACTTTGTAACGTTAAGATATCATAGACTATTTAGGTTTTAACTTTAGTTTGCAGAAGTAATTCCACCGGAGAAACATGAAAGCCTACATCCTGGAAACCGATAAAATCATTGAACCTTTTAATGAGCCCTGTGGACTCTCCATGATTCTCAACCAACCCCTGGTTTCATATCAAATCGAAGTGCTTGAATCAGCAGGATTAGAACCCAAAGTAGTAAAAGATATTTCCGATTTGATAGATCCCCCCTTCCTATTGGTCATGGACTATACTTTTTTTACCAGAGAAACCATCAATCTATTCCTAAACCAGGTTGCCCCAAAAAAAAACGCTGGTCTGGCGCTTGAAAAAGGTCCGGTAATATCTTTTTTAGATCCCTTGAAAAATCTTACCTATAAAAAAATAGCCCGCTCTAAAGTCAATGCTCTGGTAGATATTTATCATATCTCCCATATAAACTGGTCCGAAGACTGCGCTAATTGGCAAGATCTTGTATCCCAACTTAAACTGACTTGCTTTAAACAAGAAATCCCCACCCCCAAAACTTACCGAGATAAAACGGTGGTAACCTGCAGGGGAATCACCTCTCAGCAAATTCCCTTTGGAGAGGTGTTGGCCGGTCACCTTGATCATTGGCTTAATCTACTATTGG
>CAZTWC010000084.1:0-13083 GCA_964617105.1 uncultured Myxococcia bacterium | reverse complement strand
TGAGTGCCGCCAGCGGCTGTCTCTTCACTTTTTGGTGGCTCCTTTTTTTTATCCTGGAGTAAATTCAGCAGGGTTTCCCGCATATCCATAGCGTTGGAAAATCGTTGATTTGGTATTTTGGCCAGCGCTTTTTTCACCACCTGTTCCATGGCCGAGGTGATAACTGGATTGTTTACCAGTTCAGAGATGGCCGGGGGAGTGTTTTGCAAATGTTGATTCAAAATAGCCATTGGATTTTCGCCTTTAAAAGGCGTCTGGCCGCTGAGCATTTGAAAAATTATCACTCCCATGGAATAGATATCGGAGCGGGGATCTAACTCTAATCCCTGAGCCTGTTCAGGAGACATATATTCCGGAGTGCCGCAGACCATCCCCACCCTGGTTAATTTGTCACTGTCCGGTTCCTGAATCTTGGCAATTCCAAAATCGAGCACCTTGACAAAGTCTTTCTGGTCAGGACGATCTTCCACCATGATATTTTCCGGTTTAAGGTCCCGGTGGATAATATTATTGGTATGGGCGGCATGCAAAGCCCCCAGAACTTGGGTGCTGATATTTATCACTCTATCTAACGTTAAGGGAAACTGTTCTCTAATAATATTTTCCAGGTCCTGGCCGGCCAGATATTCCATAACAATAAAGAGTAACTCTTCTTCGGTCTGGCCAAAGTCGATAATGTTGATGCTGTTTGGATGGTTTAACCGGCTGGCAGCTTTGGCTTCCACGTAAAACCGCCGGACAATATTGGCATCAGTCATCATCTGGGAGTGAAGTATTTTCAGGCAAACTTTTTTGTCCAAAGATATTTGTTTGGCCAGATAAACTTTCCCCATGCCGCCAATGCCCATTAACTTTTCTAACCGGAAATTATTGGCCAGCACCTTACCGATAAGGGGATCGATATCATTTTTACCGAACTCTTGAAGGGCATTACCGCAAGTAGGGCAAAATTTTAGATGGTCATCATAAGTGGCATTGCATTTAAGGCAATTTTTCATTACGCTTCCGCGGTATTTGTGCGAATTAATTTTTGAGCGAGCCTTTAGTTTCCGAATTTGATCTCGCCGGGTAGTTCATGCAAAATAGTTAATTTTCCCACTTTCATCATACCTTTAACCAGGTATTTGATCTCCGGTTGCTTGAGGAAATTGACCACCTTTGTCTCTTGGGTTTTACTGTCTATTTTAAGGGGTACATTATATCTTAGTTCCGAGTTGGGAGGGATTTTTTCCTCCACCCCGATAAGCCCCCGGCTCAATTCCACGTCTTCCAGGGCCAGGCTATATTCGCACTGTTCAAGATAAACTGGAAAGGGATTGATATTGGTGATGGCGAATTCAAAGGTTAAGTCGCCACTCCGGCCGATACGGGCAGCCTGGGCAGTAATGATTTTTAGTTGTGGAAGTCTGGGCAGGGCAAATTCCACCTGCCTTTTAAGGGTGTGGGTTTTTCCATTATTCAGGTATAGAGTGATAGAGATCTCCAGAAGGCCGCTTTGTCTCTTGATATATTCGATAATCTGCTGGCCATTATCGCCCAATGACAGAGTTATGGGTATGGGCAAAAGACCTTCCGAGAAATGAAGGGGTGGATCCCACTCAATATCTTCACTGTATTTGGTGCCGTTATCCAAAGTGGCGTTGTATTTGTAACCAGTGATCATCAGGTTGACCTTGGTGTTTAAATCCCAGCGCAACTCCAGTTTGGCCTGGTTGTAATCGATCTTTTCGGCAAACATGGATGACCAGGTGATGAGTTGGTCCATACCTGGTATGACCGGATTTTTTTTCAGGTTTTTGCTACCCCCACCGCAACTCCAGATGGCGATCAGAATAACTGAAAACAGGACAATTACTTTAGTCGACCTTAAAAAGTACTTTTTATTCATAATTTCCTCCAATCTATTTTTAAGAACGAAAAGAATACCAGGTATTTCAATCCCGAGTTTAATTTGTTTAAATGTCTCCAAGACTCATGCTGCGAACCAAGTTTTGTCATTTTTGGGAACATAACTATACAATAATTGTCAATTATCTGCAAAAGAATATCGAATAAGGTTTTTTCATCTTGATAATTTTATTAATTGGGTTAATTTTAGTAGACATGGAGACAAAAACTGCTAGAGAAATTGCTAAAAAACACTTTTCTGACAAATTGGTCCTGGTGGCCAGCCGCCGCACCGATATGCCCTGTTTTCATCTTAAAGAGTTGATTAGAGGTCTTAATGAGGGACAATTTCATCCTCAACCTCTTATGAATAAATTGTTCCGGCTAACTTTTAAACCTAATGATATCCACAGCATAGGACTTTGGAGTCAAGATTTCGGCCCCTGGATGGATGGGAGAAAGGAGATCAAACCCCATTACAACTATTGGTATCGCTTTAGCATATTACCTGACGACACAGTATGCAAACCGGTTGCACCGCCTTTAAAAGAGCAGTTAAACCAACTATCCTGTCTGGTAGATAGCAGTAGCCCGGAGCAAGTTTTCCTGTTTGTTGATCCCTTGATCAAGTATCGGCTAACTGGCCAGAGAGAGTGGCGATACAATTACTCGGCGGAAAGTATTGAAGAGATTGTAAAGGCAGCGGCAATTTCAGGCATAACCTCAATCTCTTTCAGTATCATCGATTATTACTCAAAAATAAAAACCAGAGCATATAATCTTGGAGTAGAGTTTTATTTTTTCAACCCTGAAAAGCCGGAAGATCTCCGGGAGATGAAAAATATGATGGGGGATATTAAACTGATCGCCGCAACTTATTCTATCTCTATTAGGACTTGCTGTGAGAAATTGTTGCATGATAACGGGATTATTACTCCGGGCGCCAAGGTGGATGGCCGCAAATTAACTCAATTTTTTGGCCCAGGTGCATGTGTTGATGGGTTCAAATTAATTCAACTTTTTGGTCCGGGCGCCAGCCTGAAAGCGGATAGCGGCCAGAGAAAAAAGTATGGCTGCCGCTGCACCAGAGCCGTTGATATTGGCCGCTATATTAACAGCGGTGAATGGTCGCATGCCTGTGGACATCAATGCCCACAGTGTTATGCCCGTCCGAAGTGAAATAGTTTTGATGCGATGGTTAAAAATATGGAAAATATTACTACTACTAGAACAAGTACCGATAAACTGGTTTACGAAAATAGAGATGGTTTACTGCTGCTGCCGACAGATTTGGCAGAGCAGACGGTTCGCCGGTTCTTCTCATGGTATAGATTCAACTATATTATTATCGAATATCAGGGGGCCACGGGCAAAATTGGCAGCCAGGATTACACTGTATCAGAAACGGAATGGTGTCTAGGGGTGGAGAAGAGTTGCTGGTTCCAGTTCTCACTTATATTGACAGTTGATAAAGAGATAAATATTACTGTAAATGAAAAAACCTATTGGGCAGCGGTGTTTCCAAAATATGCAATCAAGATAAACAGCAGATATAAACGAAATATCCGGTCTGCCCTGGAAACAGTTAAAGATGCTCTTTTAAAGCCAGGAGAAATTCCCCCATCGTGGGTTAGGCGAGAAAAGATCGTCACCAAAGATGAAAATTATTTTGATAATGAAAAAGATGTGGAGATTGTTTCCGATCTGCCTGAAGAAAAGTTGTCTATCGAGTTAGGTGAAGTCAAGGAGCATCCTTTAGTAGAAAATATCGAGCAAAAAGATGATTTTATTATCCCAGACCCAGAAATTCGATCCAATTTCGAGTCCTTCCGGCAAAAATTGGGACTGCCTCCTTTTACCCTGATTATTCGGCGATCCCCTAAAAACCAAAAAGGCTTTGTGGCCGGACGTATCCGTCTTACCCGTTTCGGGATTCCAAGATTGATGACTATTACTGTATGCCCCAATGCTGATCTGGCCGAAATTCAGGCCACTCTTATTCACGAGTTTGCCCACCCTTTGTCTATTGAGAAAAATGGTAAGTTCCGTCATAACCGCCATTTCAAAGCCAAAATGGTTGAATTGGCCGGCATATTGTTTGCTAAAAAATATTTCGCCCCTCCTAAAAAGTTATTGTTATTGAACAATGGAAACTGCAAGTGCTGCTTAATAGACAATTGGATTGCCAGTGGCATCAGGGCATTTCTCAGTAGTAGAGAGAGCGTTGCAGAAGAAAAAATGGTTGATGCAGGCGAAACCGCCAGGCTTTTAAAACGCCTCCATTGTCTTCGCACCATGGCAGCATCTGAGCCGGGCACCGCGGAGGCTATTACTGCCACCGCCATTGCCAATGACATAATAACGGTATATGGTCTCGACAATTATATTCTTCTTAAAGATGCTGATATCGCCAATTTGAAACATGACCTTTGGATAAAACTAGAACTTAGAAAGGCCTGGAAATATGCTTTAGCCCATCAGGTTGCTCATTTTTGCGGGGTGTTTTCCCTGTCCCGGAAAAAATCCGGGCTCATGCATTTTTTTGGAAAACATCAGGACCTGGTTTTTGCCGAATACCTTTTTCAGGTATGTGATGCGAGCATCGAGCGGGCCTGTGAGACCCATATCAAAACCTGGCGGGCATCTTATCGACCACAGAGAGGTGAAACGGTTACAAAAAAAGATGCTTTCTATAAGTCAGCCGTATGGGGACTTGCCGATCAGATGAAAGAGATCCTTAAAAAAGAGCGAAAGAATAATCCCAAAATTTATGCCCAGTTTGAGTCTGACATGCGAAAGGCTGAAAACTTTGCCAGAGAGGAGCACCATATAAGGGGAATGAGATGGGGTTCGGGCGGCCGCACCACTGTCAGGCATTGTGAACAAGGATACAACACCGGTAAAAACATCGCCCTCCACCGCGGCGTCAACAGTGGAGGAAAAAGGGTAAAAGGTTTTTTAAAGTAAGATAATTGGTCGGGGCGAGAGGATTTGAACCTCCGACCCCTTGACCCCCAGTCAAGTGCGCTACCGGTTTTGAATGGCTAATAGTTTTTGTGCAAATCAAAAGTATTACTTGAAATATGCACAAAATGTGGTATTCTTTTAATATGATTACCAGAGATATCACCACCGAACTACTCGAATCGGCTGCTGAATTCCCTGTTGTTACTATCCTGGGACCACGGCAGTCGGGAAAAACAACCCTGGTACAGATGACGTTTCCTGACAAGCCCTACTGTTCCCTGGAAGATCCAGACCTTCGTTTGGCCGCTGAAAATGATCCAAGAGGCTTTTTGTCCGCCATGCCAGATGGTGCCATACTGGATGAGATCCAGCGTTTGCCTATATTACTTTCATATATTCAAGGAATCGTTGATAAACAGAATAGAGTAGGTCTATTTATCCTTACCGGAAGCCATCAACCACACTTGCACCAGGCGGTCAGCCAATCTCTGGCCGGTCGAACCGCTATGCTGACTCTATGGCCTTTTTCTTTACCCGAACTCTCTCATTACAAATCTGACTGGAACCCTTTCGATTTAATATGGCAAGGATGTTTCCCCCGACTTCATCAGGAAAAAATCAAACCCCGCCGTTTTTATAACAGTTATCTCCAAACTTATGTGGAAAGGGATGTCCGCTCACTTATTCAGTTGCGCGATCTTTCCCAATTTCAAAAGTTTCTTGTTTTATTGGCAGGCAGAGTGGGCCAGATTGTAAACTTTTCATCACTTTCCAGCGATATTGGAGTTTCCAGCACTACGATTAAAAACTGGATAAGCGTACTAAAAGCATCTTTTGTGATATTTGAATTGCCGCCCTTTTTTGAAAATATTCGTAAACGGGTGGTCAAATCACCCAAGATCTATTTCACCGATGCCGGATTATCAGCCTTTCTTATTGGTATTCATAGTGAAGAACAGGCTACACGGGATCCTTTGCGCGGGAATTTATATGAAAATTTAGTCATTGCGGAAATTATCAAGGGCGCCTTTAATCATGGGATCAGACCAGAAATTTATTTCTACCGTGACTCCCATGGTAATGAAGTTGACCTGCTGATTAGAGAAAAAGGTTCATTGAGCCCAATAGAGATTAAATCTGCGGAAACTTTTACCCCCGATTTCCTTAAAGGGATAAAACAATTTGAAACGTTGGGACTTGAAGGAGTATCAATGGGAGCGGTTCTCTTTAATGGTCACCAACAATTCAAAATCAAGGATATCGATATCTTCAATCCCTTTCTACAGCAAAATCTTTGGGATAAACTGACAATTTAATAATCAACTTTAATCCTCAGCCATGCTTATTGCTATTAAAACAATACTGGAGATATCATTTATTGTCTGCCTAAATCTATTTTCTTGTTGTGTTCATACCCCAAATCGTCCTCAACGTAGGCACTTCTTCCTCGTTGTCCACTGCCCTATAAGCGCCTCACCCTTGCTTGCTACACATAAAAAAAGGTCGTTAAGTATGACACTTAACGACCTTTAATAATTGGTCGGGGCGAGAGGATTTGAACCTCCGACCCCTTGACCCCCAGTCAAGTGCGCTCACCAGACTGCGCTACGCCCCGACAACTATTTTACTTGTTGAATATGGTTTATAATTTCTTTTATTTCACCTTTAATTTTTTTTAAGAAGTCCAGATCCAGTTGGGATTTTTCTGCCTGACTGGCTTCCGTTTTTTTTCCACTAGCCTGCCGCATTTTATCCCGGGCTCCGGAGATGGTATATTTTTCCTCGCGTAAATATTTTTTTATCCAGTAGAAATTTTCAATATCCCGCTTTTTATATAATCTCTGTTGAGTGCGTGATTTTTCCGGTTTAATGATAGTTGGAAATTCTTTTTCCCAAAATCTGAGTGTGTGAGTTTCCTCCCCCAGTAACTTACTGACCTCACCGATTTTAAAAAATAGTTTATCGGGAAGGTCTAAGTTAATTTCCATGGGGTTCCTTGGCAGCGTAGATTTCAGATTCTGGGTTTGGTTATCCGAGTGCCTTCAAAATCGGACACTAACTAACTTTTTTTACCAAATCAGCAAATCCCTGTTCATCATAGACCGCAATATCAGCCAAAACCTTACGGTCAAGTTCGATATCGTTGTTCTTTAAAGCATGCATAAACTTGCTGTATGAGAGCCCATGTATACGGGCGGCTGCATTTATCCTAATAATCCACAAACGCCTGAATTCTCTTTTTCTGACTTTTCTGTCTCTATACATGTAACAGAGGGCTCTTTCAACCGTCTGTCGCGCTTGTACATAATTTTTTCCCTTACCACCACGGAACCCTTTGGCTAGTTTTAAAATCTTTTTTTTCCGTCTTCTGGCGGTATATCCTCTTTTTACGCGGGCCATTTTATTCTCCTGCTGTTGACTTTAGAGTTCACACCATATAAGGCATCAACGCTCTTACCTGTTTTATATTGTCTTTGGCAACCACGGGTTTTTCCCGCAGGCCTCTTTTCCGCTTACGTGACTTATGGGTCAATATATGGCTGGCAAAAGCCTTTTTTCGCATAATTTTTCCGCTGCCCGTTTTTTTAAACCGTTTGGCTGCGCCTCGGTTGGTTTTCATCTTTGGCATTTTAAAACCTCATCCTCTTTTTTGAAGTCCGTCAGGTTTTTTCACTTACTAGTTTTAGCTCCTAATATCATCACCATATTTCGGCCTTCCATCTTAGGTTCTTGTTCTACCTGACACTCCTGCACCACTTCTTGCTTGATTCTGGTAATTAAATCAAAGCCCAAATCCTGGTGAATTATCTCTCGTCCCTTAAAGATTATGGTCACTTTCACCTTGTCGCCGTCACCGATAAATTTTTTAATGTGACGGATTTTGAAATCGAAATCGTGACTATCAGTTTTAGGGCGAAACTTGATCTCTTTTAATTTTATAATAACTTGTTTTTTCTTGGCTTCCTGTTGTCGTTTTTTTTGCTGATACTTGTACTTGCCATAATCCATAATCCGGCAAACTGGAGGGCTTGCCTTTGGTGAAACCTCAACCAGATCCATATGTTTGGCAGATGCTATCTCCACCGCTTTTTTCGGCTCCATTATTCCCAATTGCTCGCCATCAGCATCTATAACTCTCACCTCGTCACATTTAATATCAAAATTGGTTCTATTACCCGATTTTGGTGCGACCTTATTATCTCTCTTGATAGTAACCTCCTTTGTTAGTGTTATGCCCGAACCTTTTTACGCTTATTTTTACCACTGTATTGCGGTAAAGCATCAGGTTAAAGAAACCCCCCCGCTCAGGGAAGCGGGGGGGTCATAAAATAGTTCTGGTAGGCACGGTCGGATTTGAACCGACGACCCCTACCGCGTCAAGGTAGTGCTCTCCCCCTGAGCTACGCGCCTGCAAATTAACTCCCAGCATATTAATGCCGGGTTGACTTCTGCCCATGCAAAAGTTATCTACAACAAAGTAGAGATTCGAATGGGCATTGAAAAGCTAATTTTAGTCAGGTTCTTTTTTATTGTCAATAATAATTTTAAATGATAGGAAAAATAGTGTATTTTTTTTTTAAATTAATCATAAATCTCTCTAAACAAATTTTTGTAGGCGCCCCTAAGGAAATAATAGATGGAATTAATTAATGGAATAGAAAGTCTGAGTGAGGATATCAAAGTTCCATATTTGGCTATAGGTAATTATGACGGAGTCCATGCCGGACATCAGTCTATTTTGAAGAAAATGGTCAAAAAGGCAAAATCAAAGGGAGAAAAGGCAGGACTTTTAACCTTTGAACCTCATCCTACCAAAATTACTGTCCCGGATTTGGCACCTTCTATTATCACTCCCCTGGGGAAAAAAATAGAACTTCTGACCGCTTTCGATTTAGATTACCTGATAATACAACCGTTCAACATGGAATTCGCTGCTATTTCTCCTGCCAGTTTTATTGAGGAAAAATTGGTCTCCCGTTTAGGCGTAAAGCGTCTTTATGTTGGGTATGACTTCACTTTTGGACATATGCGTTCGGGTAGTATTGAAGTATTACAATCCTATCAGAGTGAAGATTTTCAAGTTCAAGTGGAAGCACCGGTAAAGGTAAATTCGCTTTTAGTTTCCAGCACCAAGATTAGAGCGTTCCTTATGGAAGGTCATGTGTATGGTGCCCAATTGTTGCTTCAGCGTCCTTTTTCCATATCAGGTCATGTGGCAGTAGGTGTAGGGCGGGGCCGGCAACTGGGATTTCCTACCGCCAATATCGATACTATCAATGAACTGGTGCCTCGACCAGGGGTCTATGCCTGCCGGTTAAAATTACCTGAAGGGATGTTTAATGGCGTAGTAAACGTTGGTTACCGCCCTACTTTTGGTGATACAGAGGATAAATTGATAGAGGTGTTCCTGTTTGATTTTAAAGAGGATATATATCTTCGTCAGGTGGAGTTATTCTTCTACAAAAGGATCAGGGCAGAGAGAAAATTTGCCACTGTAGATGCCTTAATAGAGGCAATTAAAGTCGATGAGAAAATGGCCCGTGAGATACTAGCCTAATACTATACAGAACACCAGGAGTAAAGTAGTAAATTTACCAATGGAAATTATCTCGCCATCTACCCAAATATGCGGCATCTTTGGCCAAAATATATCTTATACCCTATCTCCCTTGATGCACAACCAGGCTTTTCGGCAGAATGGGCAAAACGCGGTATATCTTTGCTTTCAATTTTGTCCCGACTTTTTGCCGACTGCGATTGAATCTATTCGTGGCTTCAACTGGTTGGGCGTTAATGTCACTATCCCATATAAAAATCAGGTGTTCCCTTTTCTGGATAATTTCAGCCAGGAAGCGGCAGAGATTGGTGCAATCAACACGATTGTCAATCGGTCGGGAAAACTTTGGGGCTACAATACCGATTTGGATGGAATTGTAGATCCGATAGCGGGGTGTGGTGTTGAAATTCAGGGAGCCGTTGCCAATATTCTGGGTGCTGGCGGAGCCGCTAGAGCAGCCGCCTATGCCCTGGCTAAAGAGAAGGCTATGGCGGTAAGGATTTTTAACCGAACCCTGGCCAGAGCAGAAAAAATAGCGGCAGATTTTGCCCCTCTTTTTTCGAATACTGATTTTTCGGCGCGGAAGATTGGAAAAATTAATGAGCAGATAGAATTATTACCAGGCGCTATATTTTTAGTAAATTGTCTGCCTGGTCAGGTGGCACAGAAATTATTTGGGCGAATTAAATTCAACTCTGGTAGCCATAAAATAGTTGCCTTTGACCTCAATTATAACCCTATTCCCCGGGCTTTTATCAATTGGGCCAAAGAGGAAAAGTTCCAGAACATAATCAGCGGAGAAAAGATGTTGGTATCTCAGGGTGGCAAATCTTTTAAGTTGTGGACAGGAAAAGATGCTCCATTGGAAGTGATGGCAGAAGCGGTGGACAGAGCATTAAGAGGAAAAAAAAATCAGTAACTCATGGTCGGGTTGACAACTAATCCAGTTCAAATTCGTATCTTAGCAGTGGTATATCTTCTCCGACTCCAGGAATATTTATATAGGTATAGCCGGAAATGCGCTGGATAACTCCTCGCATTTTCGATAAATTTTTACCTTGCCACTGCACCCCATCCTTTACCACAATCCGGTCGCCTTTTTTTAATTTAGTCTGGTCCGTTATTTTAGTCATTTCGAATATCTAGTTGAACATTATTCTTTATTGAGCAATTTATTTATAGCCCCTTTGTCAGCCTTGCTCAAGTTGGTAAATTTAACTCCCATTCCCGGTTCTGTGGATTCCTCATCATTATTTTTTCCACTCCATACTATATGAACCACCTCTCCAATCAATTGAAGCGATTTTTTTCGACCCGGCACAGAAAATCGCAGTTGTAATTTGCTGCCAATGGGGTAAGGCCGGGATGTATTAATAAAAATACCGCCTTTGCTAAAATTTTTAGAGTAGTCTATAAAAGAATCGATGATCAATCCATACTCAATCTTAATAGTGGTATGTAATCTGGAATGTTCTCGTTTACTATCATCATCATTTTGGCTGCACATAATTATCTATCTCCATTCATTTGGTGACATAACCGATGTAAGGAATGTTCCGGTATTCTCCCTGGTAATCCAGTCCGTAACCAATTACAAAAACGTCCTGGATAGTAAATCCTAAATAATCAATATTGATATCGCTGGCCTGGTTAATCACTTTTTTTAACAGACAGCACAGCCTAATACTATTGGGCTGACGGGTTTTAAGATTTTTTATCAGGTATTTCATGGTCAGGCCGGTGTCAAGTATATCCTCCACCACCAATATGTTTTTACCTTTAATGGTATCACTCAAATCAGAAGTTATTTTTACAATACCCGAGGAAACAGTTTCGTCTCCATAACTAGATAGACCTAAAAAGTCGCAGGAATGATTTACATCGATATGACGGCAGAGATCGGACATAAAAATAAATGAGCCTTTTAATACGCCTATTAACACCAGCGGTTCTTTTTGTTTACGATAATATTTGCTGATGCCTTCACCTAACTCAATAACCTTCTCCTGAATCTGTTGGCTGGAGAATAGCACCTCGAAATTATTTGGTCTGGTAGTTAAAGGGCGGGTAAAATTTTTAAACATACACATTGTTCATCAACTCTCCAAAACCACCTCCTCCGGGGACAATATATTGCTTGTCGTTGAGTCCAACTTCTTGATCCCAATTTTCTCCGGGGGTGGATAGTAAAATTTCTCTGGAACTAAGTCCTCTGTCCAGCCTGACCGCATAGATCCTTATGTCGGGAAATTCATCGGTCAGACGTTTTATAAATTCGGGGGTAATCATCAAATTCATGGAGATTACTTTTTTAGGCATTCCTTCAAAGGATTCTTTATACCTGGTAAGGATAGTGCTTATGGAGGTTCCGGTAGCTCCCATAGGATCGGGAATCAACATAATCGATCCATCCACATTGCCTCCAACTTTTGAACCGTGAATGTTGGCTCCGGTAACATGCTCCTCTTCATCAGTTACTCGATTGATATAATAGTGATCTTGTCTGATTAATTCGGGATCAAAGAGAAGGTTGAGTTTGTCATAACATATTTGTGATGGATATGTCCCGGCTCTGGCCATGGCTATAGTTACTATCTTAACGCGGTTTTTTAGCAGTTCGCCTCTGAATACCCCCCTGTGGGTAGTGGCGTACATCCTGGTTCTGACTTCGGTTATAGACTGGGGGAATTCGTTATTAATAACCATTTTCAACAGGCTGCTGTAAGTTTCCTTTACCAAATAGTTGATACCGGGTTGGACAGTTTTGGCATCGGACAGCCGGACACAGAGAGTCAACAGATACGGATCGGAAATGATATGAATATTGGGGCCGTATTTATGTTTAATTTCACTGAGTTTATAATGTGCATTCCGGTATTGGATATCTTCCATATTTTACCCTTTGTTTACGGTTTTGGCTTGTTCAGGCACTAATCAGGTAAAGTAGAGTAGTAGTGCGCTTTCTGCAGCGATTTTTGAAATTTCGTTTCCTGCTTCGGTCTCCATAAGGATTTTTAATTTTGGTACATCGCTGGATATGCCAATATCTCCCAGTACTTTAGCCGCATACAGTTTACGTTTATGGTTTTTACCCTTTAAATCTCGGTCCAGCAAATCGTTCACTTTTTTCTTTTTTTCGATCAGTCCGGCCAGGGCCAGGCGCCGCAATTCATCATCGCGCTCATCTAACAGTTCGCAGGCTACTTTTATAAGCGCCCTGATATTTTCTGCTTTTTGGTGCTTCTTTAAGGCTAATATCGCTTTTTTTCTGATGTCGGTGGTTTTTTTCTGGTCAAGGATAATTGACGGCAAAGTAGAAATCGCATGGCTAAAAGTAGATACGCCAAGGATATCTATGGCCTTTCTCTGCACTTCATAAGACTGGCTTTTAGTCAGGGCATATAAAATACCTTTAGTGCTTTGAGGATCATCAATACCGCCAAGGGCGTCTAATATCAACAGGGAGGTTTCGCGCCGAGACTGAAAATGCATGCAGTTTCGCAACAAGTCGATTAAAGGTTCGGCGGCTTCTGAGGTTTTATACTCCGCCAATTTTTTAACAGCCATTAATCTATCTTCCACCACATTGGTTTTTAGCAGGGCGATCCATTTATCCAGGTGGTCATGATTTTCCGGTTTATTCACTTTGATTTCGGGTTTATTAGTTTTGA
>CAZTWC010000083.1:6311-13177 GCA_964617105.1 uncultured Myxococcia bacterium | reverse complement strand
ATAGTTGCAAAAATTGGTAAACATATCATCCGGGAACAAATATCCTCACTATTCGGAAAACTACCCTGGCTATAGGGTTCAAAAACCGGCTGCTGGTGTAAAGGAGTATCATAAACTTCGCCGCTTAAAGAGACCTGGAACTTCTCTTTTATCTCCTTTTTTACTCCATCCCGCTCAATTCCCGGGGCCAAGAATGCTATGTATTTGTAATAATTGCAAAACACATCGGCAGGAATAGGTTGTAATTGAACATTCTTCAAAGAAGAAAGTTGCTGGTCATATCTAACTGCAGCCCGGCGCCTCTCCTCAATAAATTGATCCAGCCTTTGCAATTGATAATTGCCGATAGCAGCATGTATCTCACTCATTCTCCAATTATATCCCATGCGGGTGTGAAAATTGGTTAAAAAACCAGCCTTTCCCTGATCCCGGTAGATCAGAGCCTCGTTGTACATTTTTTCATCATCGGTAATGATTATTCCACCTTCACCACTGGTTATTACCTTGGTGGGATAAAAGGAGAAACTGCCCCCCTGGCCAAAAGTACCTGCATGTTTTCCTTTGAATTTACTGCCGTGAGCATGGGCGGCATCCTCAAAAAGAAATAATTGGTTAGCCTGGCAATAATCCCTTATCTCCTCAATCTCATCGGAGATAATGCCGCCAATATGCACCATGATTACGCCAGCAGTATTTTCATTGTGAGCTTTTTTAACCTCTTCCAGGGACAAACTCAGAGTGCGAGGACTAATATCAGCCAGCCGGGGGATACCGCCTGCATGAGTCACAGCAGCGGCAGTAGCAAAAAAAGTATTGCTGGGCACAATAACCTCTTTTTGAGTCACATTCAAAAAACGTAATGGGATCTCTATAGATGAAGTGCCGCTGTTCACGGTTATGGCATAAGTATATCCAGTATATTTGGAAAAATCCTCTTCCAATTTCTGACAACGCTTGTGCAAGGTTAGCATACCGCTCAACAAGGTTTCCTTGATATCACTTAATATATTGTCCAAATCCTGCCCCGGAAAAACAACTTTTACTGGCGGTATTCTCATAGGTTCTCGTCTCCTTATTATTTTATTTTGGGATGCGCCTCTCTCGACGGTTGTCATAGAAGGTGTTTGAACTTCACATATAACATCCCCACCAACTCCGCCACCGAATCATCAAAATAATTCACTTTAGTATCTTCATAAGTTTCCACCCAATGAAAGGGAAATTCATAGATGGAATACCCGCTTCTAAAAGCCTCGAATAAGAACTCCAAATCCCATGACCAGCCGTTCAAAGTGGTTTTGGGACAAATGTCAAAATATGCTTTGCGGCCAAAACCTTTAAAGCCCACATCTGGATCTGTCACTGGAAATCCCATAAAAACCATCTTTAATAATAACCGATAGGTTTTACTGATCATTGCCCGGTGCAGCATCCGCTTGATTTTGGCTTCCTTGACAAATCGCGAGGCAATGACGATATCGTACTTTTGTAGATTGTCCATCATTATATCGATATGAAACAGATCGATGGTGGAAGGCAGATCTGTGTCCAGATAAATTATGTAATCTCCAACAATTTTTTCACAGGCATGCCGTAAAGCATTTCCACGCCCCATATTTTGTAGGTAACCCATTGGTTTTATCTGGGGATATTTAAGGCTAATTTTATCAACTATGGTTGATGACCGATCAAAAGAGCCATCATTGATCGGGACTATTTCGTATTGTCCCTTAAATCGGTCCTCAAGATAATTCAACAGGATAATCATATTTTTTTCGATAATAATCGCTTCATTATAATATGGCATAAGAAATGAAAACATCTGTTGCTTCATCTGTTGCTCCAAAGGTAACTGATTAAACTTTACTAATTCTAATACACGCCACTAACCGAGGCCTTGTGTCATCCCTTATAGGGACTGCCGAATCCTGAGGCAGTTGCTGATTTTAGGTATACTATTATCTATTACCAAATTCTCCTGATAGTGTCCATCTGGAAATTTATTTAGTTTATTGGGCACAACTTTAAAAATTGCTTTTACTGTCATGATATTTTTTGCTACTATCCATTGCTATGAATATTAAAGTAATAATCAATGGCGATGATTTGGGATTGACTCCCTGTGTCAACCAGGCGGTGGAGCAAGCCTTCCGCCAAGGCATATTAACCAGCACCACCCTTTTGGCCACCGGAGAAGCCTTTAGTCAGGCTTTGGAAATGATCGAAAGAAATCCCGGCCTGGGAGTTGGCGCCCACCTGGCCCTGGTTGGCCAAAAACCGGTGTTGCCTCCAGACCAGGTGCCATCGCTGGTTGATGAAAATGGCTGGTTCTACCCATCTACTATCCAGTTTGCCGCTGCCCTTATCAGGGGCAAAATCATTCTGGAAGAGATAAAAATGGAGTTGTGCGCCCAGGTGGAGAAGACCCTCACCGCTGGAGTGTCAATAACCCATCTGGACAGTCACCAGCATTTACACATGCTTCCCCTGGTGGCGGACCAGGTGGCGGCCATTGGAATAAAATATGGGATCAACAAAATTAGAAAACCGCTGGACCCACACACCCTTTCCCTGAGAATCAACCGGCGCCGTTTGATGATGGCCAATCTTTACCTGCTTTCCTGGCTGCATTTCAGACGCCCTACCTTTAGTTCTTTTAAGACCACCGATTACTGTCTAGGCATTATCGACAGTGGAAATATCAATAGTCAACGCTTATTGGATTATCTAAAAAAGATGAGACCCGGCTGGTATGAAATCGTTTTTCATCCCTGTACAGATAATCTTCAGTTTAATCGCTATACTGATGACAACTACGACTGTCAGGGTGAATTAAACGCGTTGCTGGATCCAGCGTTCAAAGATATCTGCCGGCAAAAAAATGTGGAGTTGGTCAATTTTTCGCACTTAGGGCTCGCTTAGAAATAGATCTACATTATGGCGTCCCTAAAAGGATCACCTTCGGCGTAAGTAATTGTAACAATAGACAAGGCGTCCCTAAAGGGATGACCTAGAAGTTTATCCATGACATTATTAAAAGGCAAAAAAATTTTAGTCACTGGCGGTTGTGGTTTTATTGGCTCTAACATTGCCCAAAAATTATCTGCTCACAACCAGGTAACCATAATTGACAATCTGGAGAGCGGCAGTCTGAAAAACCTGGAAGAGTTCAGAGAACAAGTTGAATTTATGGAGGCTGATATCCGCCAGCCAGAAACTCTGAAGGGATTGTTGGAGGGGGTGGATATTGTTTTCCACCATGCAGCCTACATCTTTGTCACCACCTCGGTGAAGCAACCAGAGTATGACGCTCAAACCAACATTATTGGTACAATAAACCTGCTTAATGAATGCCGGCAGGCAGGAGTTAAGCGGATAATTTTTGCCGCTTCATCGGCAGTTTACGGGCCGCCAGAGTACCAGCCCATAGATGAAAACCATCCTCTCAATCCTGATTCTCCTTATGCGGCCAGTAAGTTAGCCTGTGAATATTACCTTAAATTATGGTATACCCTCTATGGGATTGAAACCGTATGCCTTCGCTATTTCAATGTTTACGGTCCCCGCCAGGATCCTAACAACCCTTACTCCGGGGTTATTGCCATTTTTACCCAACGGATGTTAAATGGGCAACCGCTGATTATTTACGGTGATGGCCAACAAACCAGAGATTTTATCTACATCGATGATGTGGTTCAGGCGAATATTGTAGCTGCCATCCATCCCAAAACCCCGGGACAGGTGATCAATATCGGCACCGGAAGAGCAATATCACTCAATAATCTCAGCCAGGTGCTGAAAGATTACCATCCCGATCTGCGAGTAGAGTATCAAAAAAAACGGCTCGGTGATGTGGACCATAGCCTGGGTCATGTGGGCAAGGCTAAAAAATTATTCAATTTCAAAGCCTCAATTACTATTGAAGATGGTTTAAAAAAGTATATCAACTGGTTTAACCAACAAAGCCGAGGAGCAATATAATGATCTCAGTAATTATGCCGGTTTACAACCTGGGAAAAAGTAGAGCCTACCACAATTGCCTGCAGGCTGCCAACACCGTCAACTTCACCGATGCGGAGATTATCTTTGTTGACGATGGCTCGATTGACGACACGGTGATGGGCGCTCATCAGGCAGCAGCGGAGAAAAAAAACATCAAGGTAGTTTCCTACCTGCCCAATCGGGGAAAAGGTTACGCTCTGCTGGAAGGTTTTAAGCACTCCAGGGGCGACTATATCGTGTTTATCGATGGCGATTTAGATGTTACTCCCGATCATATCGAGGAATTTATAAAAATAATTGAAAATACCGGAGTGGATATCGTGGTTGGTTCCCGTAAACACCCCCAGTCACAAGATGTTTTCTTCCCCTTTTACCGGCGCCTGGGTTCGGAGGTTTACCATTGGCTGGTGAAAGTACTGCTAATCCCGGTTAGCCACCAGGCCGGCATCAAGATGTATAAACGAAAAGCGGTGGAATGTATGCTGGATAAGTGCACCATTTATCGCTATGGAGGCGAGATAGAGCAGTTGGTGATACCTTATAAAAATGGATTCTCCCTCAAGGAAGCGCCCATCCGCTTTAAAATAGGTGATGAAACTCACATGCGATTCAACGATTTTGTCAGCGCCATTTACGAAACCGGTCTAATTATGGTAAAAAACTTTCTGGGTAAATACGATAAATAATTTCGAGTAATTCGAAAGGTAAACCATGTCCCTCTCCAAGTCACAGTTATTTTTCTTAAAACGGCTTTTACGACGTAACGCTCCTACTCACACCGTTAAAATGTTAAAGCGGTTTCATGATGATGACCTGGCTGAACTGTTTACCCAATTGAGCCAGGATGAACAAATTTCACTGATCCGGGCTCTTATGACCGGTGGCCGGGCCGGCTCTCTACTGGCAGAACTGCCTGACAAGTTTCTTAAAACCATTTTGCCGGAATTGAGAGACCAGGAGATTATCAAAATCATCTCCGAACTTTCTCAGAGCGATCTGGATCGTCTGTTCTCCCTCCTGGATGAAGAGAGGCAAAACCAGATAACCGAAAAAATGCCGCCCAATCAGTTGGAGAGGTGGCATGAACTGTTGGAATACCCGGAGGGAAGCGTAGGCAGAATCATGGTTAAGGAACTCTTTTCCATGGATGCAGGCACCACAGCAAAAGAGGCCATTACCACACTCAGATCTTTGGGACCGGAATATAAACACCTCTACTATCTCTATATTATCAATGAAAATCGTTTTCTACTCGGAGTGGTTCCCCTCTCCCGACTCCTCTTCTCCAGTAATGATCAAAAACTGGAAGATATTATGATCACCGACCTGGTTAAAGTGAGCCCTTACCACCAGGGTGAAAAGGTGGCAGAATTGATCTCCCAATATGATCTCTCCGCTCTACCGGTGACATCTGATGATAACCGGTTACTTGGGTTGGTGGTATTAGAGGATATACTGGATATCTTGGAAGAGGAGGCCACCGAAGATATATACAATCTGGCCGGTCTATCCACGGATGACCGGATATTTTCTTCCACCAAAGAATCTTTTCGCAAACGGGTCTTTTGGATCCTGCTCAACTTGTTTACCGCTTTTGCAGCTGCCTCGGTGGTAGGATTTTTCGAAGAAACCATCTCCCGCATTGTAGCCCTGGCTATTTTTATGCCCGTGGTAGCCGGCATGGGCGGCAATATTGGCTCCCAAAGCATGACAGTCACCACCAGAGGAATCGCCCTGGGAGAATTGAAATTTACCTCTTCTTTCCGCGCCTTGATGAAAGAAGTTAGCGTAGGTTTACTTATGGGGGGTATGTTCGGCCTTTTAACCGGCGTTTTGGCGCTGATTTGGAAAGAAAATATAATGATCGGCCTGGTATTGTTTCTGGCCATGATAATAAACATGGGTATGGCCGGTCTGGTAGGCGCGATTATCCCTCTGGCGCTGCAAAAAATTGACAAAGATCCAGCCGTAGGGGGTCATATTATTTTAACTGCAGTGAGTGATTCTATGGGATTTTTAATCTTTCTGGGACTTGCCTCCTGGCTTTTGTGATGAAGGAGGAGATACATTTTTATAAAACTCTTTTGCCTTCTTTTCTTGGCCGGTCTGCTTATACAGTTCCCCTAATTGATAGAAATCCTTTACCTGACCGGGAGCAAGTCTCATTAGAGCCTGCAAGTATAAAATCGCCTGGTTAAAATGTCCCATCTCCTGGGAAAAACGGGCCATAACCGGATATACCTGAGAGCAATAAGGGCAACGCCGTAATAGGGTCGTCATCAAGGCCAGGGCCTCTTTTTGCTCCCCTTTGGCAAACATTTTTTTCGCTTTTTGGATACCAGTTAAAATATATCGATTGACCAAGAAGCTATACCGACGCTCAAAAAATTCCGCCTTTTTATAGTTACCCTTGTCTATATAGGCCCAACTCAAATATTTATAACCCAGAAGGTCATTGGGATTTACTCTTATTTTCTGAGAAAAAAGTTTAACCTCTGTTTCCCACACCTGGTTTCGTTGCCAGGTAATATACAACAGCAGGGGCACCAACAAAACCGTAGTTCCCACCAGCAAGGTCAATAACAATTCGCGCTGTCTGGCCACATAACGCTCCAGCAGCCTGGCAGCCGTCCACAAGACAAACATGGAAAAACCAGCCGAAGGGATATACAGGTAGCGCTCATCAAAAACTGTTTCCTGAAAAGCGATGTTAGAGGTTGGACCGATGGCCACCAATACCCAAAACAGGGTAAATAGAGGAAAAAATTCTATCTTAATTTTTTTTAACGGATAGTAAAAGCAGAGTATTACTACCAGAATTACCGTTACCAACCATAGTTTCCAAGAGGGAGCGGCCTCCAGTA
>CAZTWC010000083.1:0-6284 GCA_964617105.1 uncultured Myxococcia bacterium | reverse complement strand
CCCCAGGGACGGAGCAATAAACTGCTGCCAATAGTACAAATAGGAAGAAGCCACCATGATGACAGTGTCCAAAGGGAGAAATACTCCTCCTTTAAGGGAACCCAATTTACCAAAAACCAACCAGCGAATAGAGAGATAGAGGAGAAAAACCGCCAACAGAGGCAGATGGTTGGTCAAGAAGTGGCGGGCATACTTCCTATTCAACTTACAGCGCCCGGCTATAAAGTCAAATCCGACCAATACCGGAAGCAGAGTGACCGCCGGCTCTTTACTTATTAGAGCCAACAAGAAAAAAACCGGCGTTAAGAAACTCCTGTACCAACCGTTGCGCCCGCTATAAATCAGCATAGCGCACAAGTAGAAAAAAAAGCATAGCATATCTTCTCTGGCGCTTATAGGAGCCACCACCGAAGAGTTGGAAGGATGAAGGGCGAACAGCAAAGCGACAAAAAAGGGTAATAGCAATCTCATAGCCAAATTCTGGCTGTCACTATATTTCCTGCGGCTCCTGCCAACTAATCTTTGGGCCAGAAAAAATAGCAATAGCACATTAAAACTATGCAACCACAAATTGGTAAGGTGGTAACCCCAGGGATTCATTTCCCAAAAACTGTAATCCAACCGGTAGAGGAGAAGCACCAGGGGGCGATAATAACCCAACCCACCCATTATATTTTGATAGTAATCGACGTTGAAAAGGTTGAGCGGACTTTCCTGAGATCGTAACAACTGGTTATATACGATCAAAGGCTTATCATCATAAACGAACTGATTTTTAAAAACGTTATGATAGGCTACAAAGGTCAGAAATAACAGAAGGAATACAGCGACCGGATAATACCATTTGGGAATTGATCCCCTGCTTTTTATTGATGGATTAATAGAGTCGTGGTTGTCTGGGTGATTATGGGTCATTTTTCTCAGTACAGGTAAAATAGTCTCGATAACCCCGGTACTGGGGCGGCCCGTCGAAACCAATAAGTTCCCAACCCTGTGAAGATGTATATAGACAGAAAAGGGTATCGTAACGAACTAATTGAAAAAAACCATTATTGATCTCGCTTTTGACTATATCCTGCTGCTGATAAAATTTCAATTGGCAAAATAAATTACCCTTTTCGAACCGTTTTACCGATATTTTATCCAAGTCCTTTAAACCTTGCCGGTATTTAGTTCTGCGCTCTTTATATTGCTCTAGTTTTCCCAATATTTTCTCGACCAATTCTTGAACAATAACTCCCGGCGCCAAATGCCGGACAACGACGGTCAAGGTTTTAACCTCTTGGGAACTAAGAATGTTAAAGCCGCTATTAACAGAATGTTTTCTCCTGCCAAAACTTCTAACCCTGGCTAAAAGGTTGGCCACAGGAGCAAAAGAGGCGAAAAAAAAGCCGCCCACAGCAATTGGAGCGGCCAGTAATCTTTTCAAAAAATCACGACGATGTAAAATAAATTTATCCATTACATTATATATTAATAAAGGAGGCGCCGCTATCCTCGGCCATCATACATAAAAACCAAGGTCGAGGAGAGTGGTGTCCCTAAAGGGATGACCTCCGGCCGACTACGCTAGCGATAAAAGGTAAGACCGCAGATTAGCCTTCTTATTCTTCAAATTCAACTTAGTGCGGATATTTTCGCGATGAAACTCCACCGTTCCCACTGAAACATTTAAAAACGCCGCCATCTCTCTGTTAGTTTTTCCGGCTTTGATCAGGCTGGCAATTTGCAGTTCCTTGGGAGTTAAATTCATGTGTTGTACGGTCAATTTTTTGGAAAAGGGTGAGATAATATCCTGTAAGTTAGATTCGATAATATCCAGGCAGGCAATTTGCTTGAAATCGAGAGTGGTGGTGCGCATTTTTTGAAAATGAGGTAAAATCAACTCCCTGACATTGGCAATAATCTTCTCTTCTAATTCATCTCTATCAACTTCACGATTTTTCAATAAAACCCGTAAAGCATTATTCACCTCTTCCAGATTATTGACTTTGCCTTGTAACTTCTCCTCGCTCTCTTTTAATAAAACTTCTCTTTTGCGACGTCCGGATACATCAACCCAACACCCGACTATCTCTTCTTTATCAGAATCTTTATATCTGATTAACTGCTTGCTGTCTTGAAGCCAGGAATAAGTGCCATTCTTATGCTTAAGGCGAAAATCGAAAGTAGTATATCCGCGTTTGAAAAGACGTTCCATTCCAGAGGTTATAGTTTCCTGGTCATCGGGATGAATGCTCTGCCGCCAAAGTTCTGGTCGTTCGATAAAAACCTTGGGGTGATAGCCTAAAACATTAACAATACTATTGGCTATAAAACTAAATTCATACCCCCATTCATATCCACGTTTCCCTGCGCCAACTGGACAAGTATAATGCACCACGGCACCTGAATTGAAAATCGAATTAAGTCGTTCCTGGGGAATTTTGTTCATCCTTGATTCGAAAATTTGGACGATCTTTTCCTGTTTATCAAGTCTGGCCTTAACACTCTTGAGTAAAATTTCTGGGGTAAAAGGTTTGGTAATATAATCATCAACCCCCAGGTTCATACCGTATTTGATATCCTCTTCCGAAGACTTGGCGGTTAGAAAAATAAAAGGTATAGGGGCAGTAGCAGGATTCTTTTTCATTTCCGCCAGTACTTCATATCCATCCAACTCTGGCATTAAAATATCGCAGACAATTAAATCCGGTGAGTATTCCAACGCATTAGAAACAGTTTGCCGGCTGTCGGTTATGCCGATTATTGAATAACCTTCGAACTTAAGTATTTCGGTAATATTGTCGAGTACTGCTTTTTCGTCCTCTACAACAAGTATCTTTTGCATTTATCCCCCCAAATCAGGAAAAACCAAAACTAAAAAGTTAGATTCCTGTTAAAAAGCAAAATATTATAACACAAAAAAATATTTAATCAAGCAACAATAATCATATAAAATAAAATAATAAATTCATACGTCAAGGATTAACTACTTGAGCACAACATCCGTAAATGGATCACCTCCTACGTCGGCGTCCGTAGATGCGTAATCCCCTCTTGCCCTTACCAAGGGAAGTCTTTATCCTCGGCCGCCATATCAGGTATAAGGAATCATAACCTCAAAGTTACTCCCCTCCCCCTCCTCACTTTCTACTCCAATCTGTCCTCCCAACAATTCAATAAAATTATTACAAATCGCCAGCCCTAATCCCAATCCTCCCGATTGGAATTCATAGGTGCCGGAAGAATGATACATGGTGTTACCACCTTCATAGAATGCTTTAAAAATATCTGCTTTTTTATCATCACTTATCCCGATGCCATTGTCCTCAACCCCTATTATCGCCGCATTATCTTCAAACCGGCTAAGTAATTTTATAGTTCCTCCATCGGGGGTAAATTTGATGGCATTTAACATCAAACTCTCGGCTATTTGACGAATTTTTTCTTGATCTGAATAGATAATTTTATCGGTTGGGTCCAGATTCATCTCCAAAACCTGGTTTCTTTTCTCGATAAAAATCGCCATCTCATCCGCTACCTTTTGTAGCAGTTCGTTGAGGGAAAAATCGAGTTTGAATATCTCAATATCCTGATCTATATGCCGAGATATTTTGACAATATGGGCAATCAGCCGGTCCAGTCGTTCTATCCCCTCTTCCATGTAGGAGAGGACTTTACCCACCATCTCGTTTTCCCCATGATCGATCTCAGTTTTTAATATAGAAATACAGTTGGTCAAAACAGTCATGGGGGTTTTTAACTCATGGCTGGTAATATTGACAAACTTGGCTTTCATATCATCCAGTTTGTGCAAATCATTATTGGCATTTTCCAACAGGATATTCTGAGTTCTCATATCGGTGATGAACTGCTCATTGATCTTACGGATCCGGACAGTCAACTCCTTCAACAATTCCAAAGCCACTGTGGGCATGATCTTTAACTGGTTAAGAAAATCCTCCCTGGTAATCATAAACACTTTAGTAGGTTCAACGGTTTTAACGCTGGCAGAGCGGGGAAAACCATCAAACATAGACATCTCTCCCACAAAATCGCCACTCCCCATGACCGCTAGTTTCCATATCTCGCCGCAATCATCCTTTACTATCTCTATCTTGCCGCTAACGATCAATAAGAACTCATTGCCGGGCTGGTTCTCTTCCAATATCAATTGATCTTTTTCATAGGTTACTATTTTTCCCAACGATAGAAACCTTTCCAACTCTTCCTCAGAAAACTTGGAAAACAATTTAATCTTTTTCAATTCCTTTGCAGTGCTCATAAAAATCTCTAACCTTTATCACTAAAAAACCCGTACCCTGCCCACAGTAACCTATCTAGACCATACAAATAAAACTTCATATGTATATTTAAAAAATGTATAACTCCTTTATTATACAATTTTTTTTTAATTTGTCGATGGATTTTTTTCCTTGGTTTAAATTACTTTTAAATCAAATTCAGTATTCATTTACATTAAAATAAACCTTTAAATATCAATGAACTCGGTTTTACAAAAGATTTTTATTATTTTCTCGGCTAAAGCTTGAAAAATGGTTAGGTTACTGTTATTATAATTCGGAAATTGGAACTTAAAGAATAATTTATTACTATCCTGGTATGCTATATATCGGGTTCAAATGACTTACCATTAAATATTGGGGAGTAAACTGATGGGTGATTTGACTATTGAAAGAGATGGAAACGTTATCCGTGTATCCGGCATCATTGATGAACATTCCGATTTTACCGGAATATTCGATGGCCTGGACGGAAAAGTGATCATCGACATGGATGGCATAAAGCGGATCAACTCCTGCGGTGTTCGGGAATGGGTCAACATGATTAAATCTTGTGATTTGGATATTGAATACATCAGTTGCCCCACCGCTGTGGTTGAACAGTTCAATATGGTGCCAGAATTTTTAGGCCGAAATGCGGTGGTAAAATCCTTCTATGCGCGGTATTACTGCGAAGAGTGCGATAATGAACAAAACTTCCTCTTGGAAGTGGAAAAACATTTTCCAGATCCTTCCGACATAGAAATTCCTGAGTTTATCTGCGACTGTGGCTCTCCCTTTGAATTTGATGATGACGAAAGCGAATATTTTATGTTTCTAGAATAGTTAAGGAAATAGAATATCATGTCCAATACCATCATCGTCTTCACCAACTATACGCCGAAGGTTAAAAAGAATATTGCCAATATTCTGATTTGCACTGGCGCAAACGTAAATTTGGTCGAAACGGAAGAAGAAGGAATTGATGCACTGCAAAAGGTTCCCCCTCAAGATAGTACAGTAATCCTGGTCGACACCAGCACCAGTAGTTTTTCCCTAAAAGCCAAAGCGATCAATCAAGATTCACAAACCATTTTAATTTTAGAAAAAAAATTAGAAGATGCTTTGGATGAAATCGCCGATATCTCTGTCTTTGACAGCATCATGGCGAAAAACTACGAAACCACTGTTGACGCCAGGGAATTAATCTCCACGGTTCAAAAGATGATTCGCAAAGATATCTTTGGTCTGGAGAAATATCTATCCTGGGGTTTCGAACAATATACCGCCAAAATCTGTGACTCTAGTGCCCGGTATAAACACATGGATCAAATTGAGCAGTTTGCCATCGATGCTAGCGGTCGCAAACCCATTGGCAGATTTATTGTCGACCTGGTGGATGAATTGCTGATGAATGCGATTTATGACGCCAATCCCAAATATGCCGAAACCCCGCGCAGTGAAAAAATTATTTTAGAAGACCACGAGGCGGTTACCCTATCCTGGGGATGTGATGGAGAATTTTTTGGAGTCAGCACTTCTGATGTTTTCGGCCGTTTAAAAAAAGATACCATTATCTCTTACCTGAAAAAATGCTTCTCCAAAGGAAATGATCAAATCGATCAAAAAGCGGGGGGGGCCGGACTCGGTCTTTATAAAATTTTCAAATCGCTAAGTTTTTTCTCTGTTAATATTGAGCCAAACATAAAAACCGAGGCCATAGGAATATTAGACCTATCGTTTACTGTTAGAGAATTCAAACAATTAAAACGGTCATTCCACTTTTTTAAAAAATAGGAACCATTTCCATGCAAAAATTTGAAGTCTACATCCCGGCCAAAGAAACCGGAGGAAAAAGTACAGTCTTCCATATTGACGCCGACAACTGGATCACCGCCTTAAAGTCAGGATTAGCCGCGGTTGGTGAACAAGGCGACATAATGTCCCGGCTAATGTGTGATATAAGACCAGATAATAATATTCATGTAACCGACTCTAAAACCGGAAGGGTCTTTAAAT
>CAZTWC010000082.1:0-13277 GCA_964617105.1 uncultured Myxococcia bacterium | reverse complement strand
TTATAGTTTGATAAAATAGGGATATTAATTTGGTAGGGGTGGGGAATGTGAGTTATATAATCCCAATTTTCATCTTTATAATTTATTTTAGAATAAGTAATGATATTTTTTAACCATTTAAATTTCCACATTCCGTGTAATTTAATTTCACCATATTTTTTAAAATCCCAATTTGTTAAATCTATAACTCCCTTTATTGCTTTAGGTTTATTTTTTTTCTCTTTGTCTGAACATGATACTGCTAAAATTAATATACAAGCAAAAATAATCAAAACAAACTCATTGTGAAATTTATACATTATTCCTCTTATTTCTTATTCTTAAAAATAATTTATTAAAACAACAAGTTAAGCCTAACGACTAACATATCACAATAATTTACCCTATAGATTGCTCATGTCAAGAACTTTTTAGATTAAAATAATACTAATTTTATTGAGATTAACATGAATCAAGACAGGCAGTCTTTAGGCAAGATTATTGCTATTTTAAAAAAAGAAAAAGTATTTCCTCAAGAGCAACTTGAAGAAAAGTCTGGTCTGCACTCAGTCTTTATTTCAACAATAGAAAGAGGACCTAAAAAACAACTATAGAAACAATCTTAAAAATAGCGAATGCCCTAACAATTAGTCCTGCCAACTTAATGAATTGAGCATATCCGTTATCTTATGAAAACGCAGTATTATATATTCAGCCAAAAAATGTTTCTCATAGACAATTTTAGTTAAATTAACGACAACTTAAAGAATATTATTTTTAATATGAGAAACTATTGGAGATATTGATAAATAGGAAAAGAGCAGTCTATTTTCATGTTATAGAACTGATTAGACTCGTCATAATTAAAAGTAAAGAGCATTGACTCATGCATAAAACCAGCCACAAAAGTCTAACTGTTTAATATTATAAAAGAAAATATATTTGAGCGTTTGAAATAACTATGATAAGATATTATAAAAGGCCGTTTATTTCTTTTTACATTTAAAAAAAGTTAATTGCTTTTCAAAATTGGATAAAAAAATGCACAGAAAAATGCAAATTGAATTTCCATGTTCGTCTATAGAAACTATTACAATTGAAAAAGAATCAGATTGGAATAAATTGGCAATAAAATGCTATGATATTACACTTCCAGCAATAAACTTTTTTAGAAATGGATTACATGGTATAGTTAAGACAATCCTTGTTGAACCATTTTATATATGCAAAGACTATAGAAATTTATATAGTCAATTCTTTTCAAAAAAATTTATTGAACGCTCTTCTTATTGCTCTAGAGTACATTTTTTTTCAGAAAAAGGATTAACAGAGCAGGATATTGTTTATTATCCGGAAATTTATCAAGAATCATATATAGGATACAGTGTTATACAGCCAATAGAAAAAAAATGTATAGGTCGCACAGTTATTGACCCATTTAAACTTAGATATACAGAAAGTAATTTCTATTGCTTGAGAACAAAATTCAAAGTTAATATAAATGGGGCAGAATATTTTGTTACAGGATATCCGTATAGTTCTCAAAATGCAGAAGCATCAGTATGTGCTCATACAGCACTCTGGTGCGCCTGTCGTTACCTTTCAGAAAGATATAGTGTATATAAAGATTTTTTTCCATATGATTTAATTGATCTCGCTGAAAATTCAGAAGGAAGGAAGGTTCCTTACAGAGGAATGACCTATAAAGATTACTCAAATATATTGTTAAATTTTGGAACATTTCCTGCTATTTTAAGAAAACGTAACTCTGCCTTTTATTATGATTTTTATTCATATATAGAATCTGGTTTTCCTGTTTTAGTGAGTTTTGAAGGACATGTGATAAATATTATTGGACATACCCTTTTTAACAAGTTACCAAGTGATGCCACTTGTAATCATTATGGGTTTTATGACAGTCTTTCATTAGTTGATAAATATATTGCTGTTGATGACAATTTTTTTCCATACCAGATGCTTGGCAATAAGACAGACATTGATAATTATGGAACTATATACGGAGATAAAATAGATATAAGTGTAGAAAATATTAAAACGGCTGTAATACCTTTACCAGAAAAAGTCTATTTACCTCCGCAAGACGCTAGAAAATTTTGTTATGCTTGGTATGACGAGAATAACATTACTGCATTATTAAAAGAACTTAAGGTTGTATCTAAACCAGATAAAGAAAAAGTAATATGTCGTCTTTTTTTGACTTCAGCAAAATCATTTAAAAAACGCAAAAGAGATTTATCAATAAATATAGAAACAGGTATAGAAAAAGATGTCGTTTCATTAGTTTTTCCAGTAGATATTTCTTTACCTCATTTTATATGGGTTATGGAAATTTCAATCATATCAGAATATTTGCGTGGAAAATGTTTAGGTGAAGTTATTTTAGATGCATCGAGCAATAAACATGCTATTAAAATGGTTTATGCTCGTCTAGGAAAAGAAGTTTATTACCAAAATAAAAATATTAGTTTTAGTAACAACGATATTTTTTATTCTCAATATACACATAATTTAGGAGAAAGATAATGATAAAAAAAAGAAAAAAAACAATAAAAAATTATCATAGTCTAAAAACTTATTTACCAAAAGCACAAAAAACAAATATTAACAAGAAGGTAATAGAAAAGTTTGAAAAACAATTTGAAAATGAAATAATTGATATGGAAGAAATACAATATCAAAGAGATTTGAGTTCTTTAATGTATAAATTCGTTGGTGCAGAAGGTGATTTTGATTGAGACAACTTTAAGTTCTTTTAATAAATGTTTTTCAATACCGCCAGAAAAATGTAACATAATCTTACATGATAATAACACTGGCGGTTTTTTCTTTCTAAAAACACCCTCATAACCAAATGTCCGTAGGTCTCCAATTTTCAATCCTCGTTGACCAAAGAATTGACCAATATAGATAAAAACAGGTAAAAAGAGGCTCAAAACTAAGTGATAAGAGTTTTTAATTCTGGCTGTAATATTAACTAGTTACAAAAAAATAAATTTTTTAATATTTTCCATTTTCTCAGGACTCTTAATCCGGAGGTTGAAGGTTCGATTCCTTCCAGGCTCACCAGTAAAATCAAGGGGTTAGATATTTTGTCTGGCCCCTTTTTTTGTGTGTGTTACACCTGTGTAGCACTGCGGATCAAAGTAGACTTGAAATCGTTGGATGATTTCGAAGATAAAATTAGTTGAGAAGTGCTGAATTGAATTTAGTTTCTCCATAGAAATCCCACCACAACCCCTGCCTCGGTGTCGTAGCCAATTCTGAGGCCCCTGTTGAATGATTTGTTCATCAATACGGCCCCGCCACCCAGGGCAATGGCGCCACCAATACCGGTATCTTGCCTATAATACATACTGGTAACTGTTGATTGCACAATATCCTGGCGGATTATAAGATCGCCGCCCAAACTACCATAGACACCAACGCCGTAAATGCCAATGCCTAATAATCCTCTCAGGCCCATTGACAAATTCCTAGGTGGGGCCAATTTAGAGGATCAAAAGGGGCATGTTTAGTGTATCAAACCCAAGAAAAGGTTGAAAGATTATAATAGTATTGGTTATCAGCAGAATTGAGTGAATAAATATTAAAGGTGATCGAAACTAATTCCCTTTCTTTCTGGAATTGATTATAATTGTATTAAGGGATTACTTAATAATACAAGATAAAGGGACTGGAATTAACATAACTGGGGAAAAAAATGAATAAAATAGACCCATTAGCAAGCAAATTTGCCCAAGTTATAAGGGATAAGTTAGGCAATAAGATAGAAAAAATAATTCTCTTTGGTTCACATTCTAGAGGTGAAGCAACAACTGAATCTGATTATGATTTTTTATTATTGGTTAAAAATCGTAATCGTTCTTTAAGGGAAACTGTTCTGGATATTGAGGCAGATATGCTTGATAAACACAATAAATTATTTACAAGTGTAATTTATGACTCGAAACAATGGAATTTTTCAAAGTTTACACCCTTTGGCAAAAATGTGGCTCAAGAAGGTATTGATATATGAGTGAGACATTGGAAAAAAACAAAATAATTGAAGGGATGCTCTTAAAGGCCACGGGAAAACTTGAAACAGCGAAAAGAGATTTACAGGCTAACGCCTTTGATGATGCTGTATCTCGCACTTATTACGCAGTGTTCCATGCAATAAGGGCCGTTCTCTTTAATATTGATTTAACTTTTTCATCCCATTCGTCAACAATCGGCATGTTTAATAAGGAATTTGTTAAATCAGGGATTTTCCCTAAAGGATTTAATAAACTAATCATTCGTTTGTTTGAAGATCGCCAAACTGGTGACTATGATACCTGGATTGAAATTGATGAGGAAACAGCAACCTCCCTTACAATAACTGGATTGTTCAGTCGATTAATACCTACCACATCAAGTGAAACCGGTTTACCTAAAGATGGAAAATATGCTGGCAACTTGAAGATAGCATTTGAGTAAATTCTGAACTTAGAACGGCTTCTTTCTTAAACTTTGGGTCAAACGGGAATTAGTTTAAACTACTTGCAAGAATCGGAATCAATAACACATATGCCTCCGGGTAAGCGGCTGCAGGATCTTACTTTTCCATTGGTGCAGTTAATACCATAATCAGCCAAAAAAATTCCAAAACTGGCAACCGCAGCAGTAACACAAAGTGGTGATAGGAGTTCGTATGTACAAGTAATATTGTTGGCATTGGTGTTGCTGCAGTTTCCACTAGAGTCATGGCAGTAATGGGTAGCATTTACCGGTGGCTGGCAGCCATTGAGACCCGGACAGTCGGAATATTTGAAGCCGCAGCGGTCTTTTTTTATAACCGGAGCGCAATCTTCATAGGTTTTTACCGTGCAATTAGGGACCACATCCAGATTTTCCTTGCATTTGTCCTGAGTAACAGCGGCATACTCGATTTTAGATCCATCGATAGTGCAGGAAGCGGCTTTGTCCATGGCGGTGTTTTCAATATACCACTGGCAAAATTTTGTTTTTTCGCTGTCATCCAGGTCCATAACTTTTGTGTTCAGGTCGATGCCCGATTTTCCCAACGACTCTTCTGTTTTTTTGCTGTCATCCCCGCAGGCGGCAAAGATAAGCATTCCGGCCAACAATAGGCAACTTGCCGTTATTATGGTTATAGTTTGTTTTGATAGTGACATAGCATCTCCTTTAATGGTTATCTGATTTGGTTTCTCGCGGATCAAGAAACTCAAAGAGTTCAATTTGGTCGATATTGCCAAAATTGGCCAGGTTATACAGTGAAACATGGGAGCCGGGAACACTTTTATATAGATGTTCATAGATGTGCCGGATCGATTTTTCCGAATGGCTGGAGGCTTCCTTCCACAGTTGATAGGCAAATTCATCAGCTAACCAGGCATCCAGGTGGTGATCATAATTGGTGCCCAGAGAGTTTTCCCAGGGGTTGGCTCCTGTTATCAGCAACATCCCCGGAGATTTGAGATCTTTGCCCAACGTTCCGGCATGACAAGCTTCTACCACCATCAGGAGGCGGCGATATTTTTTTCCCTGGTACATTTCATCAATGGTTTTGGCCAGCAGCGAAGGGGTCAGCCTGACATCAGACTCGTTTTTGCTATCTTTGGTATCAAGATATACTCCGCTGGTTCCTCCGTGGCCAACAATAAAAAGGTAAACATTGTCATTTAGGCCGCTTTCCAATACATAGGGGAGTTTTTGGCTTTTCACCGTTTCATTTGCCTTGTAACCCGAATAGGCTTTAACTTTTAACAGCATTTTTTCTTATAAAATCCACACATAATGGTCTTATTTATGATGTCATCATCCATTTTGTGGCCAAAACACTTATTCTCTTCGTCAAGGAATTTACACTCAGTACATTTGACTTTCCATTTTAAAGTAAAAAATCCTAAAATCATGCAGACGTATTTCATAATTTATCTCCTCCTATCCATATTAAAAATAAAAATTCAAAATTGTACAATTCAATTCATATTTGCTGATAATATTCCACAGGTTGTAGGTCAGGTAAATTTAATTTTTGATCCACCACAAGGTATTTTCTTATATTAAAGCATAACTCACACTTTGAAACATATTCATCTTGGGGCGTAAATCCATACTTTATTGAAGCCAGATCTAAAAGCCCTGTTATACCTGAACTTAATAATGCTGATAAAACTTTATATTTTTCAGGTTGGATAATACTGCCCAAATCATCACCTTGAATTGCAAGCCCGGAACACAATCCTGGAAGGTAATTGCCAAACAGATCGATATGGAAATGACTGGTATCCAATAACTCTGAACAACTACCTTTATTTAAAGAAAGCAATGTTGATAAATCTTTCATTTCCATAAACGGCGCATATGTCTTTAATGCACGGCCTCTAAAAGTAACCCAATAGCGTTTAGGGATGTTTTGGAGATAATTGTTACCAAAGTATTTCTCATATTCCGTTAGGCTGTGAGTAGTATTGGGGTCAAATTTGTTTAAATCGTGAAGAAATTCTTCCGCCCATAAAAAAGTATTTACACCACAATTTCTGCAAGCGTCAATCACACCTTTAATTTTGTAAAATGGGATAAATTCGTTATGAAATGGACTAATAGATATTAACAGTGTTGAAAGCCCTTGTTTTTTAAGAGAATATAAAATTTTGTGTGCGGTTTCTTTATTTTTGAACCATGAACTATTGGTTTCCACATATTCAACCTGCGTTTGTAATTCCTTAAATATTTCAAGCGATTGCTTTAACGCATCAAGGTTAAGAAAAGGTTCACCCCCACCAATATGAAGAGAAACACATCCCATGCTTTTTACTTTTTCAAGATTGCTGTGCAAAATTTCTTTGGTTATATAATCCTTCTTCCAATGCGGGCTAGAAGCATAAAGGCAGTGTTTACATTGCGATGTGCAGAAATAATTTGTGATTAGTCCGCCCGAACGTAAATGATTTATTTTAAAGTTGGCTTTCATTGGCTCCAATCTTCAGGTTTCTTCTTTTCTTAATCGGCTTTGATGTGGCCAAATTTTCTCATCCATGTTTCTTACCTCCCCGCCCCCTAATATATCATAAAACATTATTCACATTCTACCATAATTTCCCACCTTAATTGGGTGTCCTCAAAATTATAGCAGGATCAAAAATGCTATTGCTGTTAAAGAGTTCTTTCCGTATAATGGCTTTTCTTTAGACCTTTTTTAGCAATTTTTCAAACAATTACTCATATAAAAAATCTATTGAAGATGTGGCTCAAAAGAAGATAGACGGGGCAGCTGTGGATAGTCTTATCTGGGAAAAACTTAACCGAAACGGCTCTGAATTTGCAGCAAAAACCAAAGTTATTCAAAAAACATCAACAAAAGTGATGCCCTCTTTTGTGGCCCTACACAAACCTGCATTTCAGCGTTGACAGTTTTGGCACATCTATCCTTGAGCAATCTATAGGGTAAGTTTGCTCGGGGGTGGTCAATTTTCAGTTAGCACAACCAGATGCTGGAGCGCTCCTGAAAAACTTTAAGACCAATATTTTAATCTTTGTGGGCGATAAATGTGAGGTTTGTGAAGAGGTGAAGGGCTAGAACCAACCCGACTTATCGGGAGTATGATCCGCAAAAGTCTTGACTAATCCGGAATGGACGCTATAATAGTCAATATGAAAAGAACACTTCAAAATTTTATCAAAAAAGATATACCTGACAAAATAATCCTCTTATCTGGCCCCAGGCAAGTGGGTAAAACATTTTTGTCAGAGATGATAAGCGACAACTACCAATACTATAACTACGATCTGGCTGAGGACCGATTATCTCTGAAAGAGAAGAGTTGGTTAAAAGATCGGGAATTAATTATCTTTGATGAACTGCACAAAATGCCGCAATGGAAATCGTGGCTAAAAGGGATATATGATACCAAAAATTACCCGGCCGGATTACTTGTAACCGGTAGCGCCAAATTAAACATTTACCGGAAAATGGGTGATTCCCTGGCGGGCCGTTTTTTTCAGTATCGTCTGCATCCTTTTGACCTGAAAGAGTTAAAAGGTAAATTTGATCCCGAAGATACCTTTAATCGTCTGATTACCTTAAGCGGCTTTCCTGAACCATTTCTCAAGAATGATAATACTTTTTATCATCGTTGGAAAAAATCTCACCTGGATATAATTTTGCGTCAAGATTTGCTGGACCTGGAAAATGTCCACCAGATCCAGTCAATAGAAACCCTGATAGAACTTTTGAAACACCGGGTGGGATCACCAATTTCCTATCTCTCTTTGGCCGAAGATTTGCAAAAAGATGCCAAAACAATTAAAAGGTGGTTAACTCTTTTAGAAAACATGTATTTGATTTTTTCCATTACTCCCTACCATAAAAATATTGCCCGCTCACTTTTAAAATCACCAAAATATTACTTTTATGATAATGCCAGAGTAGTTGGTGATAATGGCGTAAAACTTGAAAATTTGGCCGCCTGCGCGCTTAAAAAGGAGTTACACTTTCTTGAAGATACCCTGGGCTTTGATACTTCTCTCCACTATCTTCGTAACAAGGACGGCAAAGAGATAGATTTTTTAGTAGTTATTAATAATCAGCCCGTATTGATGCTGGAGATCAAGTGGGCTAATAATAAAGTATCTAAAAATTTCCATGCTTTTATTCGATATTTGCCCGATATTGCCAAAATTCAACTGGTAAAAGATATCCATAAAGAAAAAGAGTTTGCCTCTGGCATTAAACTACTGAACGCTGTTCATTGGTTCGAAAATATCGACCTGGCCCGGTTTGGCTGACTGGAATCTTTGTTGATATCTGGCACAGTAGTCCTGCTTTTTCACTGCATAAACCCGGTATATAGAGATGCTGGAAACTTTGAATGAGGATTACCTGGTTTTTCTGCGTCCCCGGCGGTAACTTGGTTATAAATATAAGGTAGAGGTCAATCAGTATAATGAAGAGTTCATTAAAAGGGGCATGTTTATCAGGCCTGGTATTTCCAGGTTTAGGTCAAATTGTTCTGAAAAATTATAGGCGCGGTATTGCTTTAATGCTTACGGTTATTGTTAGTCTGGTAATAATTATAGTAAAAGCAGTGCAACAAGCATTTACCATCATTGAAAAGATTGAGTCAGAAGGTGGAGCATTAGATTTGGTTACTATTTTAAACATAGCCCAAAAGGTATCCACACCTTCTGACAGTTTGACATACAATCTTTTGTTTTTGTTGATCATTTTTTGTTGGCTTTTTGGGATAGTAGACGCTTATCGTATTGGTAAGAAAAAAGATAACACTTAAGGGAAGTAAATTATTTTACACCCTCAAAAACTACATCCAGAATCGGCAACATAAATTACTATCCCCTCACCTTAACCACTTTCCCGGTGAGTGAAATTTTTCCCAGTCTCGTTATTTTTGCATCTACGCTTTTTTTCTGTCAACCATTTTAATTATTTGATCAGTGAGTTTTTTAAAATCCTCTGCACCTCTGGAATATGGCGGAAAATGCGAAATCTTCGCTAAGAGAAATCACTTTAAAAAATCATAGAATCCTGGTAAAATTTTATTTTGTTATTATCTTCAATTGAAATAAGTTTACTTAAAGTTAAGGAAACAGGTGGTTTTTTCTTCCAAAATCTGCACACACTTTATTGGGGTGTTCCTGGTTTTTATTAGCATGGGTTGTATGGTGGAGCAGCATTGTTATGATAATGATGATTGCTCGTCACCCAAAATTTGTAACCAATATGGCTCCTGTGAATTTCAGTGTCAGGAAGACAGTGAATGTGGCCCTGGCTTTATTTGTCAGGAACATAGATGTGAAATCTCTGGCAGCGATGCTGGCTCTGGGGATGGTAATTCCGGTAATTCTGATGGTGAGCCGCCCCTGCCCCTGGAATGTCCCGCTGAAATGGTGCTTATTTTAAACACCTTTTGTATCGATATATACGAGGCATCCCGCCAGGATTCAACCAAAAATAGTAGCGGAAGTGATAACTCAAAAGCATTATCTCAAAAAGGGGTGTTCCCCTGGCAGATAAAATCAAATCAGGAAGCTGAAATCGCTTGTAATGCCGCAGGAAAAAGGCTTTGCACTTCAGTGGAATGGCAAACTGCCTGCAAGGGAAAAGATAAAACCGAATATGCCTATGGCGATCAATATGAACCCAAAACCTGCAATGGTATCGATGCTTTTGAAGCGCCAGAAATTTTTCACCTGGCCCCTACCGGTTCCTTTCCCGATTGTCATAACGGCTGGGGAGTATATGACTTAAACGGTAATGTATGGGAACACACCCAAAAAGGCAGTGGCAAAACCGTTAGGGGAGGGGCATTTAATTGTTCAGATTCAGCCAAGTTGCATAAATGCGACTATATTCCCGGAAATTGGACTCCGGCTGCTCTGGGGTTTAGGTGCTGTGCAACTCCGCAAAGAGAGAGGGATAGTGAATATATAGACAATGATGCTGGTATCGGCGATGTCGGTAACAATGATGATTCTTCGCAAGATCAGTTTGTAGATGGAGGGGTGGTGGTTGATTATGCAGCAGAAGAGGAGAGTTCTTTTGATGAGGGCGGTATAACTGAAGATGAAAACACTGGCAGTGACGGCGGCCCTGGTGACACCTCCCTGGATTCAGATTCCGGATTGTCGGATGATTTGGTTGAAGATGGTGGCACAACTAATGACGGTGGAACCGGGGATACAACCCTGGATTCAGATTCCGGATTGCTGGATGATTTGGTTGAAGATGGGTTGACCGATTCAATAACCACTGACAGTAATGTTAAATGTCCCCCAGATATGGCTTTGGTGAATAATTTTTGTATCGATCTGTATGAGGCCTCGCGTTCCGATGCCACTGAAAACCATATAGGCAATGATACTTCCGGAGCATATAGTCGTCCGGGAGTGATACCCTGGTTTCCAGTAACCAGGGCAATAGCCCAAAAGGCCTGTGCTGCCGCAGGCAAGCGGTTATGTAAAAGCCAAGAGTGGTTGGGAGTTTGCCAGGGCTCAAAAAGTAGCAACTATTCCTATGGAGATAAATATGACCCCGCGGTATGCAATGGCATCGATAAATACTGTTATTGTCATCAGGGATCAGCCTGCCAAAATGTGACCTCCTGTCCATATCCTCACTGTTATCACCAGGCATCATCTTCTGGAAATCCCTCTGGCGGGTGTGGAGCCAATTTCCATGTGGACCCTACCGGCAACAGCCCAAATTGCGCCAGCGATTACGGTGTGTATGACTTGAATGGCAATGTGTGGGAGGTAGTTGATCATGGCGATAATAAGGAGCATTTTAGGGGCGGAGCTTATAACTGCTATAATTCGGAACAACTCCACCGCTGTGATTATGATGCGGATTGGGGACCATCAGCTAAAGGATTTCGTTGCTGTAAGGATTTGAATTAGAACCCTTCCTTTTTACTTTGAGTCGGATTTATAGGAGCGGCGCATCCCGCATTGATGGAAAAAATGATTTACCAATATAAAAATCAATCGCCTAAGATTCACCCCACTTGCTTTATTGCTGATAACGCTACCATTATTGGTGATGTTACCATAGGAGAGCAAAGCAGCATCTGGTATAATGTTGTCATAAGAGGCGATGTAAATCACATAGTCATTGAAAGCAATACCAATATCCAGGATGGGTCTATTCTTCATGTAACCCATGATGAATACCCGCTTTATATTGGCCCTTATGTCACTGTGGGGCATGGAACAATTTTGCATGGTTGTAAAATTGAATCCAATTGTTTAGTTGGCATGGGAGCCGTGATCATGGATGGCGCTGTTGTTGGTTCTGACTCTATAATTGGAGCCAGAGCATTAGTTACCCCTGGCATGAAAATTCCATCAAATACGTTGGTTATTGGTTCACCTGCTAAAATAAAACGCCCTGTAACTAACGAAGAAATGAAAATGATCCAGGAACATGCTAAAAATTATCAAGTTTATGCTCAAAGTTATTTTAAGGATTTAAGGGTTCTATAAATTCAGATCTTTGAAAAATAAATAATCGCTGAAGGAATTATCGCTTCGGAGTCCGCTGCGATGAAGGGAGTGGCGACGTTAGCCAGGCAATATTGATTACACAGTTGATTTTAGCGATAATTTTTTGTAAAGTCACCTAAACACCAAAAAATGGCTAAAAACAATTTAGAAAGAGTTTATTTTTATGTATGATGATCACCAAATTGATGGGGCTATGATTGTAAACCCGAGAGCCGGTAATTTCTCCTTAGGGATTATGGCCCGGATTCTACAGAAATGTCTGGATAAAATTGAAGATAATAAAGATTTCGTTTTTTCGGTCTCCAGAGATTACAATGTTCTTAAATCAAATCCCAAGTGGATCGCGCTTTTAGGAGGAGATGGAACCCTATATCATATGACTAAATATAAAGGTTTGATTTATCTGGTTCCGGCTGGCACCTTTAATGTGGTTCATCGAGAGATTAAAAGAAAAGGGCTCAAAGACTCAAAAGTTTGTATTGGAAAGGCCAATGGGAAAACTTTTGTGGTGGCAGTTTCTGTCGGGTATTGTGAACAACTGGTTATTAAAACCACCAGATGGTTCAATAAAAAATTGGAAGTTATATTTAAAAGCCGTTTGTTTAACCCGCTGAGAATACTCAGCCTGGGATTATTTGGTTTCTTCTTCTATCTTTATAGTGTCTGGTTCACCTCAGCCACAAATAGAAAGATCAATGTGACTATTGATGGTGAGTTCAAGGGAACTTTTTGCCATATCACCGTTTGTAACACCTCCCTGTTTGGGGGGGGGCAAATTTTAGCCCCTGATGCAGACCTTGCAACTGATGAATATAAGGTATGGTGCGTAAAAGGTGGTAGTCGCTGGATAGCCTGGAAATTGGTGATCTGCTCTCTGCTTAGATATCTATTCAAATCTAACCGAATGACAAAAGACGATGTTGTTTTCACCGGAAAAAATATCAAAATCGAAGGTGAATTTGATGAATATCATACCGATGGTGATTATCATAAATTAAAGAAGGACTATTTGGTAGTGAAGGCGGACAATATAATTAGTGTGAAGATCGTATAGGTCAACCTTTTTATGATTGACAAATTAGCCAAATTTGTAACCAGGTTTCCCTGGTTGGTAATTGCCTGCTTTTTTATGGTTACCGGTTTTTTCGCCTCCTATCTGCCCCGGATGGTTATCGATGCTGATGTAAAAAGCCAGTTGCCCCCAACCTTCCCTTCACGGCTGAAGTTAGACCGGATCGAGAAGATTTTTGGCGGCACCGATATGTTGATGG
>CAZTWC010000081.1:8613-13500 GCA_964617105.1 uncultured Myxococcia bacterium | reverse complement strand
CTCCACCCTGGCCGCCTCCACCGCCCTGTCCCATACCACGGCCCTGGCCTCTGCCGCCGCCACGGCCCTGGCCACCGCCGCCTTGTCCACCGCCGCCCATGCCGAAGTGTTCTTTTACCGTGGGTTCTGTGGTTGATTCCAATTCCCCATTTTTATACTTTTCCAGTACATCCTTGATTTTTCCCTGCAAATGTGGAAAAATTTCTATACCAGCCACTCTAAGTATCCCAAAAGCATTAGGCCCGCAGTTGCCGGTGAAAACCGCCTGGACATTTTTATCCACCATCAATTGCGCCGCTTTTATCCCGGCCCCTCCCTGGGCCAGGAGACCGGGATTTTCCAAAGACTCCCACTCCATTGTCTGGGGATTAACCAGCAAAAAATATTGGCAGCGACCAAAGCGAGGATCTATCAATGATTCTAAATTCTGTTCTCCTGCTGATATGGCAATTTTCATTTTTTTACCCCTTTTTATTTTAAAATTTTTGTCAGAATTATCATATCTGGCATCTAAATATCTCTTAACTTCCTCAATATTGCCGCAAACCCAGGGAAAAATTTGTATTCCCCGGGATTCCAGGGCATGGCGGCTGAAACCGCTGATAGCACCGCAGATAAGGGCCTGGACTTTCAACTCTGTAACATCGTTGATCCGGTCGGCCATATTGAGGAGATCAAAATTGTGCTCCCTACAGTTAACTATTTTCCCTGCTTTCATCTCCAGGACGAGGATCATGCGGGCGGACTCGAATAGAGGAGAAACTTCAAAATTGTATTCAGTGATGGCCACCCGCATAAATTATCCTCGCAACACATATTGGGTCACCGGGAATAGAACGCCTAAGAAAGCTCCCCGACAACAGACGATAACAAAGTAATGCAGCATTCATGCCAGGAAAATCACAATAGAATATTGCCTATTATATCATCTGGTTAGTTGAATAGCCTGATTTGAAGATTGGCGGGGCGGTTTAGTTTTGAAACCATAATAGCACAATAGGGTTTCAAATTGAAATGGGTTTATTTTTTTAACACAGTGCATATCTTTTTGATAATAGTAATACGGTGTGCTACAGTAGTATAATTCGTGCTACGATAAGAGGTGTTATAAGGAGGACAAAATCTTTTACCAGATAATATATTCCTACAACTCAATATGCAAAAGAGTTCTCCCTTTTAAAAGGAAGGGAGTTAAATGGACAACTTTTTTTCTTTTAGTGGCCATGCTGCTTATGAATATTGATGCAGCCATGGCAGAAGAACATTACAACACTGAAGTTAGGGCCAGAAAACCGTCCTCCACTGCCTCTCAACGGCACATTGACAACAAGACTATATAGTCATGATGTGTCAATCATGATTCCCCAAAAAACCTTTTAGATTACGCAGTTATGGGGGATTTCAATTTCGGTGGGACTACCAAATAAAAAAGCCCACACGAAGGTTCGTATGGGCTTATATCTGGCTCCCCGCCGCACGCCTCCGCTCGAACCGGTTTATGGGTGGTTGAGGGCTGGCGGGAACTTGTGAATTGCGAGATAACCCTGTGATTATCAGGGGTTGGGCTGTAATCTGAGGAACTCTGTGCAAAGTGGAGTCCAGGTTAAAAGTTGTGTGGTTTTTCTTGGTTAAAAGCATTGTCAGTAAAAGTGTCCTAAGTTTTGTCATCTGTCCGATAATTTTATATTTTATCTTAGCAACTTCATTATTCGAACAAAATGTCCATTATCATGTCCGGATAGCACAGAAACATCTTGCTTAAGAACCCTATCCGGACATGGTGTCCGGGTTCATGTCCGGATAACCTCTAAATAATTTCAAAAAAATTAAATAATCTCATACTCAGTCGAAGGTCCTGAACCTGTTTTCTTGGCCATGCCAAGTTTAACAAAGTGGTTAAGATGTCTCCTTGCAGTACGGCCATCAATATTCAAAGCCTCAGCATACTGACTTGACTTAGTTTTGCCCTTTGTCGATAACCATTGCCAACCTTTCTGTTCTGCCTCGATGAGAGATTCCTGAACTTTCTTACTTAATATACCTGTTACTGCCTCCATATTTCTAAAAAGAGTTAATACCAAGTAGGGAGCCAGGTATGAATATTTTGGCAATGGTAAACCATATTTTTCAGGGATAGTACGTAGCGTTTTCATACCCAAACCTCTTTAATCCTGGCATTAACGATCCGCTCGGCACATCCTAACTTGGGAAATTGGCGCGCTCCCTTTGCACACGGTTCCAGTGTAGCAAAAAGAATGGCTTCATCGAGTTTGCAATCTCTATTTTTTCTTTCCAATAAAGTGTATTCGGCATGATCACCATCGCGCAATTCGCCACGGTAGGCCGTATCAATAGTGCCATCAGGCTTGTAAAGCGCTGCCCCTACCAACGGGCTCCTCTTTAAGGGACCGGCGCATAGCCTTGATGGCGATTTCCATCATTTTTCTTGGTTTTAATTCTGATTTCTCAGGCATGATAATTCCTAAATATCGTAAAGTTAAACATTAAATCTTTACCAAGTCTGTTGCTCACTATGGTAATGAGCATCATTTAAGTCCATTAAAACATCTTCATCATACTCAATAGTATACTCATTTTGCTCCATTGAAGAATTGGCGTTGTCACAGATGGAATATCCCATGGCTCGATAGCCTTTCATTCTTTTTTTAAACATTTTAATGAGCATAGGCACATTACGATCGACATAATCTATCACCTGCACTTCAGTTTTCGCCTGAAATTTCCTGTGTAACCGTCCCACATACTGTATAAGAGTACCTTTCCAGGAAACGGGCATGGCAAGAAATAATGTATCCAGGCGGGCGTCATCGAAACCCTCACCAATAAACCTGCCAGTTGCCAGTACGAGACGTTCTTCTGTTTGGTGAGTAGATGTGAGTTTCTCAATGGCTGATTGACGGTCTTTCTTTTTCATTCCGCCTTGAAGGATAATGAGGTTAGGAACCAGATGTTTTAATTTTGTTGCAAAATACTCAAGATGATCACGACGTTCTGTTAATAATATTGGAGAACGGCCATTCTCAAGAGCGCTTATCACATCACCTAGAATCAATTGATTGCGGGTTTCATCGCTGGAAATCAGGCTATATATTTCCTGAATATTTTTGTCAGTGGATTCTTTTGGCAAAGAGAAGTCAGTGTTTTGTAAAATGAGTTTGTGATCAAAAGGCCGGGCATTGGTCTGGTTGTCGTTTATTATAAATCGTTTAGGACCCAGTTGAAATTGAAGAATTGGATGGTGCCCATCACGTCTGTTGGGTGTTGCTGTCAACCCAGTAATAAAACGCGCTTTTACTTCACACATTATTCGTTCGAACGAAACAGCCGGAACATGGTGACATTCATCAACAATAATATGGCCATAATTTACCACAATATCATCAACATTATCCTTCCTGACTAGACTCTGAATCATGGCAACATCAAGGTTGCCATTAGGTTTTCGTTTTCCAGCACCTATTTGGCCAATTTCCTTTGGTTTCAAATCTAAAAAGATAGATAACTGAGTGATCCACTGTTCTAGCAATTGAGTTCTGTGGACAAGAACAAGTGTACTGCGACGACGGCATGTAATAAGGTTTGCACCAACAACAGTCTTTCCTGAACCTGGAGGCGCTACAAACACTCCTATGTCATGAGCAAGGATAGATTCAACGGCTTCATTCTGTATAGAACTGAGTTGACCATGAAAAAAAAGATCGAGTTCTGAACCAATTGTGCGTTGATCTTCAATTTCAAGAGTTATATTCAGACCACTTAGCAAATCCCTGAGATCATCGATACATCCTCTGGGAATACCGATATGATGTATATGTTCTTCAGAGCAACTGATTACCCGGGGGGAGAGAGCGGTAGAAAGACGCATGGCCTGCTTTTTATAGAATTCCGGATTCTGAAAAGCGGCAAGCCGTTTTATCTGGTTTATTAGAGGTGATGGCAGCGCTGCTATTTCTAGATAAAGCAGTTGGGATAAAACGCCTTGCACTTTTTGGGGTAGTGGTCCTGTAATGTCAATCTTTGGTTTTCGCCGCGAAGGTGGACGTTTCCAGGGAGTTTCCAAATATTCATCATCAACGGGCTCCCCCATAGGAACACCAATGATTTGCCCTTTTTTCTGGGCTTCCTTAACCAGTAAATCAACTTCAAATTGAGGTATTCGCCTAATACTCGAAAGAAACGCCCACTGATCCAGAAAGGGTATCCATTGTTCATTGACAAATAGCGAATTGCCTTTTTGGCGCGGCTCATTTTGAAAAGGTAAAGCAATTAGATTGCCAAAACCGCCTTTGGGCATTGTATCTTGATTTGGGAAAAAGCGATCATATGATGACATGGATAATTGATGCCGGTCACCCATAGTCTCTGTTAAAAGATAGCATCCCATTTTCCTGGCAGAACTTGCAGATACCTCTTTCCCATTCATTGAAGCATGCAGGAGAATAACCTTTTGTGTTCTTTTTGGTATTGCTCCATCGTTTGGGATAGACATCGGAACGGCCCCTAAAAAGATTCATAAATAATGAGATCTTGTCTTTAGGGGTTTGAGATGATTGTTGGTTTGATAAAATCTCATTTTGGGGTGCAGGTTGAATAGTCTGATAACTAGATGCTGTTTTTAATTTGCCTTTTATAAAGGCGATGCGTTGGTTTCGTTCACCGTTGAGTTCCTCGAGTCTCCTTTCTAAAAGAAATAGTTCATTTTTTAAATCTTTATGGTGGTCGATCTTCATCTCACTCCACCCCCAAAGCCTTAAACACCGCATCCACAGGATCAGCGTAAAAACTGGTCTGGAATTTAGCAAAGAGTTCTCCTGGTATTGAGGGAATATCCTTCACACTGCTCATAGGTATAAGTATCCGCTTTCC
>CAZTWC010000081.1:0-8590 GCA_964617105.1 uncultured Myxococcia bacterium | reverse complement strand
AGAATCAAAGGCAACCTGCAGGCTTTCAGCGATATTGGTAACAGGGACAATACTCCCACCAAGGCTCATGTCACCGAGAATAACCATTTGTGATTGAGTAGGTTTGCCCATAACGGCTGAGCAAAAAGCTACTACACTTGGTAAAGTGAGTACAGTAGTTGGTCCGGTGTTGTGTAACTCGACAATGTGGAGGTGATAATCGTGCTCAAAAACTTTGATAGAAGCACTTACTCTGGCGGCATTGGCTTTCAGGTAATCGAATGCGACCTTGACTGATTCCTTGGATGTGCTGTTTGATCCAAAGCCGGAAAGCGAGAGTTTACCATTGCCGGGTGTTATCTGGAGTTCCAATCTGTAAAGCCCCAACATGCCTTTTGAGCCGTTTGCGATTGTATAGAGAACACCAGGTTTGCCCGGGCCGTCTGGGATTAAAGAACCTCCACCCTGTTCCGGCACTCCCACAAAATGCTCTTCCATACTTTCCTGGTCAATATAACTGAAATGCACTTCGTAGAATTCCATGCCGCCAATTTTTTTAAGTTGCTCTTTAACTCTTCGTCTGTGTTCCAGGGCTATTTCAAGGCATTTTCTAATATCTTCCTTGTCAAATTCTCCTTGTGGAAAAAGCAGTTTTAAAAGACCGGAAATTGTTTTCCTGACAGCGATTGTATCCCTCTGGTTAAGGTCTTTGCCCAATTTAAAGTATTGGCTGACAGCATCGGCAAAGTTATATTTACGCATCTCCCGCATGAATTCAGCCAGGTAATCAACGATAAATCCATATCTATCGGTAAAGAACTCAGGCCGCATTTTGGGAATTTCCCAGCCTGGCAGGTAGGCATGAATCCTGTCAAAAAAGGCGGAGTCTATCATTGTATCCGGAAAGGGCGCCAGCAGATGACTTGTTTTTACCAGAGTGTCAACGCTCTGGTTGATGTTTCCCACCATGACAATGGCGGCAGGAGCGTTGATTGAATCCCTGCCGCGGCTGAATGAGCCGGATGCCATGTAGTCTTTCATTATCTGAACACCGTCATTGTCTTTGAATTTTATTCCGGCCACTTCGTCAAAAGCGACAATATCCCAAAGTCCAACCAGCCCGACCTGCCTTGTGCTCATGTTGTAAAACAAGTTGGCAACAGTTGTTTGGCCACCTGAAACTAAAATACTATTAGGGCTTATTTCCTTATAGAGATGGCTTTTTCCTGTACCCCGGGGACCGAGTTCAACCAGGTTGTAATTGTTTTCCACAAAAGGAATCATACGGATCAGCAGGTTCCATTTGACCCTGTCATCGAGCACGGTAGGCTCCATTCCGCTGGAACGGAGCAATACATCAATCCACTGCTCAGTAGTAAATTCCTTGCGGCCATTGAATAAGCCTTCCATATCCATATTAGGCAATTGAATGGGCTTGAGACTGTTTATTAAAAACGGTGAGCCTTTTTGACCTTCTTCGTAAAAATATTGAAGCGTGATAATACACCAGATGCCGCCTGCCAGAAGTTTTTCATACTGTTTGACTGTACTGCTGGAAACCTCTATGCCTTTTACGCCGAGATTTGACAAAAACGCCTCATAAACGTCTCTTTTTTCATTCAGTTTTACTGTCACCCGGTCGATGATTTTGTAGTTTCCCAACTCCCGAATCTTTGACTTTATTTTTTCCGCTTCATCAGGCCGCACATAATTTTCTGCCAGCACTTTTTTTACTGTTTGCAATCCGTCATGCACCAGTTCTTCGTCAATGGATGAACAATACATGCCAAGCAGATATTCAAGGACATACACCGGGACATTGGCTCCTTCCTTGATCTGTTTGGTCAAGTCCTTGCGGACTATCTTACCCTCGAAATGAGCGGCCAGAAGTTCATCAATTGTATTGTCAACCTGTATTTCTTCTTTCTCCATAACAGTTTCCTGTTGTTAAGTTTAGCGCAGAGTCGCTAAGGCACTAAGGCACTAAGACGCAAAGTATAAAAAATACAATTATCTTTGCACCTCTGCATCTTGGCGCCTTTGCGTTAAAAATTTAAAAATCACTGGCAATAGTCAAGTCAATAGTGACCGGATAACGTTGCAGTTCAATCTGGCTGTCAGCATTTTGAACGACTATGTTGTATGTTTTTTTCCTGTCATATTGCCCGCCTGACAATGTTAAAAGCACACTCTTTTTCCGCTCGTCTATTTGTGAGGAAGCACTGTCAAAAGTTATGGTAACTACATCACTGATTGGCGCATCATCATCCCAGACTGCTACCTGGACAGTCAGAGGCAGTGTTTTTTTCGACACAGCATCCATCTGGATAAATTCAAAACGATGGCGATTCATTACGATACGGTGATTGCTGCCTAAAAGCTGGATGCTTACATTTTTTACAGGGTCTTTTTCAGCAGCGTCTTTTCTCATCGCTTTTACTGTAATTACAGGGACGACTATCTCCTGAAGCATGGCGCCGCCATGCACAAACCGGGAACCGCCTGCAAAGTGAAAACGGTTTACCCCTTTGGGTATCCAGAACTCCATATCGCCATCAGCATTCGTCGTTATCTTGATGTTCTGTTTCAGCACTTTTAAGGATGAGCCCAGGTTTTTACCAATAATATATCTCTTTTTGGAAAGAACGGCATTAGCAGGTTTTTCCCTGATTAAACTTTTATTGACATCGTCAAGGGGCCTCATCCTGAACAAAAATCCGTGATCTGCCGTGATGATAATATGGCTGCCGTTAAAACGGTTAATGAGAACTTTTGTAAGTTGTCCCAGGTCATTTATGGTTCGCCTTACAGCCTGCAGGGTCTTGTCCTCTGTTTTAGCATCATCGCCTACGGCATCTATCTCATCGTGGTAGATATAAACGACTTTGTACGGCTTGATAAATTCACGTCCCTCGTCACGTTTCATCTGTATCAAGTCATGGGCTTTGATTGCAATACCCTCATGGAAAGATAATATTCTTTTTCTGGCATCGATTCCGGCTGTTGCTTTGTCATCAATGAGAACCTCCCCATGATCGCCAAATGAAAGATTGCTATAAGGTAAAAGGGCAGCCATACCCAGTGCCGTATAACTCGGGACAACGCCTAGTTGGCTCGACAGTTCAGCCTTTATACGGTGCTTGCTGTTCAGTTCGACAAATAGTTCCTGAGCGGCTTCAAATCTCAGAGCATCACTTATAATCACAAATATCCTGCGGGTGATGCTGGTGGATTTTACATGCGGGCTTATGTGATTAAGGTAGAACTGATGCTGATTTTGTACAGAATCAAGCCGCCATTTATTTAACAGTCCTTTCTTGGGTTGACTATCATCCGGTTCTAAAAAATGACCCCAGGCAAGGGAAAGGCGAGGTATGAACCAGTCGAGGTAAAGATTTTCCACATAATCCCTGAGTTCTTTTAAAAGATCGCCTCCATAACTCTGCACTATCTCCGCCGCTTCATTGAAATGCCGGTAAAGCCTGTCAAACAGATACAGTTCGGTTTCATATGCCTTATACATTTTTTCCGCAGAAGAGAAACTGAAACCTTCATTATATTTTTCTCTGAGAACTTTCAGTTCAGCGGCGCAGCAAAGGGCATGGTAACTTTGCCGGTAAGCCTCGCGGGTAACATTGTCTGAATCCTTCAACTGGCTTGTCACCCAATGTTTATCTTTTCTCAGAGTAATGTTTGAAAGGAACTGTTCAAGATCCAACTCTCGTTTCGAACCAAGAACATGATCTCTCATGCCCCTGATCAATGCCTTTTCCACAGCCTGAAAAGTAACACACTCCTGTATGTCGCTTGATTCAATGCCTGTTAGAAGTTCATCGACATTGACGGCTTTTGCTATCATATTGGAAATAAAATCATAACTTTCATGAAAAGTAATACTCTCACGCCACCTGGAGAGGCAGACCGATGTATTAGCGCTCTGCATACCGTCCGGCAGCAGTTGAGACTTTAATGGCGCCGGCGTATCCACTGAAAGAAGAGAACGTGAAAAATCAGTGACAAATAGCCTGACAAGCAAATTGGAAAACTTTGGATTTTCCGATTCATAACCGAATTCCCGTTTTACCAGTTCCCAAAAGAAATTATCAAGACCATATTTTTGAATATCTTTAAAAACAGCCGGCTCTTCCAATTGTGAAATATGAGCATCATCTTTGTCCAGGTCATCTGCAATTGAATGAAAAATGCTGATGAGAATGGAGAAAAAATCGGATTCAATTGTTTTGGTCAAAATAGCGAGGATTTTTAAATCCAGTTTTTCCTCAGTATCCTCCGGCTCAACTGTTTTCAGCAGTTTGTTCAGCCTCTCTCTGGCATTGAAAAAGGCTATTCGTTTTGCAATATGGGGGCGCATGAACTGATTTACAAGCCCCAGTTCCGTCAGAATCATGGCGGCGCGATCCGCATGGAAAGTTTTACTGTAGCAGCGGATATCGAGCAACCAGTCCTCTTCATGGGAAGGTTTCGCTTTGGCGGAGTAAAGTAAAAACCGCTTTTCGGGCTCTTCACACTCGATGCGTATCTTTACGGCCAATTCACCTTCTTTATCCAGGTTAAGAACAACAATGTCATCCAGGTTCAAAGAATCTATCACTTCTTCAAATTCTGCATTGGCATCGTTCCAGAAGACAATCCGGTTGTCTTCCGTGAAAAGCTGGTTTATGCCGTCTGTTATTTTTCTTAAATCCATGTCTATTTGCCTTTAAAATTTAACGCAGAGCCGCCAAGGCGCTAAGGCGCAAAGAGTATTTTTTCTATCTCTGCGTCTCCGCGTCTTTGCGTCTATTTTTTTTATTATTGTCAATCATCCTCATGGTTTTCCATACTCAGCCGATCCTCGATTAAAAGTCGTTTATGCTCCAATTCATTTACAAGTTCCTGTTCTGTTGGCAGGTAAAGCATGTATTTTGAAGCAAATATCTGCTTTCGCTCGCTTAAAACAGAGTATTTTGCTACAGTTTTGTTCTTTTTTGTGCACAAAATCAGTCCAATGGTGGGGTTGTCGTCTTTTGATGTAGAAATATCATCGAACATGCGGACATAGCTGTCCATTTGCCTCACATCCTTATGAGTGAGTTCATCAATCTTTAAATCAATCAATAAAAAGAATTTTAAAATATAGTTATAGAAAACAAGGTCGATATAAAAAAAATCGTCATCATACTGAAGGCGTTTCTGACGGGCAACAAAGGCAAAGCCTTTGCCAAGTTCAAGTAAAAATTGCTGCAAGTTGGTAATGATGGCGGATTCCAACTGGCTTTCATGTATATTATATATGTCAGGTAGTTCGAGAAATTCAAGCACATAAGGGTCTTTCAGACTTTCGCTGGCTGGATCAACTGTCACATTCTCATTTCTTGCAGATTCCAGCATCTGTTGTGGATAATTGCTCTTGAGCAAGCGTTCATAATAATATGAGTTAATGTTACGTTCCAATTCGCGTTTGTTCCAACTGCAGGTAATTGCTTCGTGTTCATAGAACCACCGTGCTTTATCATCATTAACCCGCATTAAGGCTCGATAATGTGACCATGAAAGTTGTGGTGAAAACCCTTTAACAGATTCGTCACCCGCTGGGCGTGGTTTTCCAGATTGAAAATTTAACTGTAAAGATTTAGCACCCATTGGGTGTTGTTTTGGTAAACGTTCAGAATATACCTGATAAAATTTCCTTGGAGATTGGTAACTGAAAAGCCATGTTTATACTTTTTGGTTAATTGCTGTGATAATTTTCCTATAATCTGCTTCCCATATTCCGCCCGTGCATCGCCATTCTGAACTTCACGGACGATTTCCCGCCCGATCAGCCAGTAGGCGATAACCATATTGCTGTTGACGGCGCGAACGACATTTTTTCTGGCTTCTTCCAGAATTGAAGTCACTCGTTCAAACAGATCGCCTCCGGTTTCGCTGAAACGTTGTAATCCTGAGTTATTATTATCGTGGTTATGCATATTAACCCCTATTATATTTAACGCAGAGTCGTCAAGGCACAAAGCGTATTTTTTCTATCTCTGCGCCTCTGCGGTTTTGCGGCTTTGCGTTAATTTTATAAAACTTTTTAAGCGTTTAATTGCTCCATTAAGGCTCACAGAGTTCTCTTGCGCTTTAACCGGATTCCATCCTGAGTAAACAAAATCACCCATGCGAATATTATAACCAGGTCCCTGGTTGCTGGTCGCTCCCTTAGGCGGAACAATGTCTTCTTTAATAATCTTTTTTCGGCATTTTTTCCTTATGATGTTAACCAGATACTGTTTGGGGTCCATGATTTCATCGGGTTCTTTCGGCACGTTGACTTTACTGATTTTAAAATATTCGGAAAAGCCACACCTGTCCGCAAGTATCCAAGATTCAATCTCCCTGACGGCAATGCGGAGGATGAAGTTGCTGTGCAAATCGTCAGCTCCCCATTCCTGCAATAGTGTAGGCGGACAATCAGCGGCATCCAGATCTGTGATTAGAAGAAAGGGTATTGACCTGGCAATCTGATTGAATTTCTCGATATTTTTCTTCAGATATGTAAAACCGTTTCCGCCAAGCACCTGATGTATCTTGAACAGTGGAGATACAGACTGCAAAACTTTCCTGGCGACATGCTCGCTCAATTCATCCTCAACCGCTAAAAAAAGGAAAACATCGCCCACTAGAACAACCCCAACTGCTGAATATTGTCGATTCTTGTTCTTGGAAGCACTGCCTCAGCTACAGACATGCCTGCTTCGAGCAGAGTTTTTATTTCCATTATATCCGCTGCCGCCGTTATTTTGGTGCCCTCTTTTTCCGGGATAAGCAAAAGCGTTTCCCTGCCGTCAATACCTTTATGCATCAGCAGATCCGGGCTATGGGTCGAAACTAAAATCTGCTGTTTTTTCTTTTGCCCGATTCTGTGGATGATTGAGGGCAACTGCCTTACAATGCTTGTGTTTAAGGATAGTTCAGGCTCTTCGAGCAATAGAACTGGATTGCCTTCGAGAACAGCCCATAAAAAACCTATAAGACGAAGCGTGCCGTCTGAAAACTGTTCTTCCTTCTGCCAGTTAGTCTTTGGTTTCCAATGGTAGTGTTGAGTTTCAAGATGGGGTTTTCCAGACACTGAATCACGTTGAAACCTGAGTTCTTTCAGTTGCGGAATTGCTGTCTGCAGCGCCTGAGATATTTTTTTAAGTCTGTTGTCACTTGTTTTTTCAGGTGTTTTGGCAATAAGCTCCAGAAAATCCTGACCAAAAGGATCTCTTGCTATTATTCTGCCGTGGAAAGATTCAGGATGCTTGAGTAACTGGGGAACAAGATGAAGATATCTGATCTGTGAGAAGAATGAGGCGATGTCTCTGAATTCGGTATTGGCGTTGACTTGCTCCAAATGGGTTTGTGTAAGGCGCTCTTTATCCTTTTTATCTTTACTGTCAGGACGGTCTAGAATCAGTTTATCCTTTTTCCACACTTTTTCATGTGTGATCAGAACTTTTTGCGGAGTATTTTTTAACTGAGTAACCCCTAATGAATATGTCCACAACGGATGTTCTTCTGGCTCCTCTGACAGTTGCACTTCAATTTCAATATTTGATGGTTTGTGAGCCGCCAGGCAGAGCAGTTTGTACATGCCACCACGATCCTGAACAGATTTTTGTATGCCGCCGCCGTCTGGTGAACTGATATCTCTTAAAAACCGGAACGCATCTAGAAAATTAGATTTTCCGGATGCGTTGGGTCCGATAATGAAATTACGTTTCTGCAGCGACACATCGGCCTTTAAAAAATTGCGCCAGTTTTTAAGGATAACTCTTGAAATAAACATCATCTATTCCTTCTAATAGTTTAACGCAGAGGCGCAAAGGCGCTGAGACGCAAAGAGAAATTATATAGAACCATCTCTGCGGCTCTGCGCCTCCGCGGCTTTGCGTTAATTTTTTTTCTTATCATAATCAATCGTTCTCCGGTTTCTTTCCTGTAACCGCTTTCACTTCACTCAAAAGCGTGCCAAACTTTCCATAATTGACCTTCACACCGTCATCCAAATCGAGTTTGATTCGTTTATCAGCGTAATGCCGCAGCAGTTCATCAAATTTCTGCAATTCAGCGATTTTCTTATCGGTTATAACCCGCTCCTTCATAAACCGCTTTTTCTCGGCCGCTGAACGGTTGGGGGAGTCTTCCTCTTCACGTAAGTGGTCAACACGGGCATTTAGTTTGCCGGCCAATGAAATGACATATTCAGTCCGCATTCTTGCCAGGGTACCTTCATTGTATCGGTGCAGATAGACCAGACACTCAAAAGCCTGCTCTTTTCCTGAACTGAATTTCCAGTAGATGGGCCTCTTTTTATACATCTGCATATGGTGCTTATAAAAACCTTTGGCCGTGTTGCTGCTGATATACCGGCGTATGGTATCGCGGGATGCTTCGCCTTTTTTAGGCTCCAGGTTGTCCGCGATGAATTGCAGGTTTTCTTCCAGTGTTTCCTTTGGCCAGACGGTTCGGATGAAGGTTATGAAACGCTCGGTGGCATCGTCTTCGAACCAGGATTGGTCGGTGATGGGGATGATGCCGTCGTCGTCGGGGGGGAAGGAGGGGTGAGGGGTTAGGGGTGAGG
>CAZTWC010000080.1:0-13517 GCA_964617105.1 uncultured Myxococcia bacterium | reverse complement strand
ACTGGGGCTTCGCTGATTTTTTGTTTGTGACGGGAGGCGGTTTCTACCACATCTTCTGCCCCGAATACGGCAAATTCCGTTTCCAGCCCCTCCATTAATTCATCCATGGTATCGGTAAGCGATTCTTTGGTTACTTTTTGTGGTTGGCCGGGGGATTTGAATACCAGGTGACTTTTTCCGGTATTGTCAATTGCCGCAATATAATACTCAAACGAGTTAAAATTTTCCAACTCTATACTGGACAGAGTTACCTCATAGTAGCCGCTGACAGGATTGATAACCATTTCTTTGGGTATAAATTGGAAAAGTCTTTCTGGCTTATAGAGCAGCAGCAGTTTTTGCAAGTTGTGGACATTGTGCACCTGGCCTTTGATGGTAAAATTTTCTCCCTCAAAATATTTGTTGATGGAAAAGTGAGTGATCTTTATCGGCATATCCTGTGCCAGGGCAAATGGGGATGCCAATAGCAGGATTGTTAATAAACAGATATTAAGTTGAACAAAAAAATTGTTCTTCTGCATAATAACCTCTTCATATTCTTGATAATATTCACTTTTACAGTGGAGATATATCATATTTGTAATTCTTCGTCAAAGAAAACCTTCCCTTGACAAGCTGGATGGCATGTTTTAAAAACGAAAAGAATTCCCGGGATTTTAATGCCTGGTTGACATCAGTGGGTGGATATTTGGGAGCGGGTAATCGGGTTTTGGTTGGGAAATGGATGTGGATATGAAAATATTTAAAAACCGGCTGGTGTGGCCTTTTATTTGTATTTGGGTGTGGTTTTTTAACCTGGGAATAGAGGTCTCTTTTGTACATGGCTGGAGTTTAAAAGATAAAGAACTATTGCAGGAGCAGTGGCTGGAGCATTTTCTTCACGGTAAAAAGGTGGGGTATATGCAAATTCAGATATTTCAGGGATATATGGGGCAAATGAAGGTGCTGGAGGTGATAAGCAGTAACATCTTGAGGGTCAATCGGGGTGAACATGAAGTAACTGTAGAAAGCAGAATCAGCAGCCTCTCCACTGCGGATTTCAAACCTCTGGAATTCCTTTTTACCAAGAAGATCGACCAGCAGGATGAGAATATCCGGGGACGAGTCATAAATGGCCGGCTGAAGACGGAAAGCATCCCGGGAGATAAAGCGCTGAAGAGTATTGACTTGCCCCCTAATACTATTTTTAACTCCTTGTTGGAGATGTATGTTCGGCAGAAAGGCGGTGTTCGGAAAGAAATATTTACCCTACCGGTTATTATGGAGGAATTGGGTAATGTGGTGGAGATTCATTTAGAGGTGAATTCAGAAAGGGTAAAAAAAAATAAACTCCCAAAAACCCTAATCAAGGGTAAAGTGTTGGGCATTGATTTTCTGGAGAGATTAGATTCTAAAGGCCGGATAGTTATTAATCGAATGGATAGTATCGGTATGGAGAGCCGGCAAAGTAAGAAGAAGCAGGCTAATAAATTTGAGAATTTACTCAATATTGTGAACTGGTCTTTAATCAAACCGGATCGAAAGTTACCCGATCCGTCTGGGATCTCTTTTTTGAGAATAAAGATTACCTCTCAAAATGGGCATCTACCCTCTATCCCCCGGAATCGGTGCCAACTGGTTACCATGCTCAATTCCGGGACAGCCATGATTAATTTATCCAGGGGCAGTAGTAAATGCGAACCAGCGTTATTGGACCGGCAGGATCGCCAGAAATATATCTCTGCCAGTCGCTATGAACAGGTAGATGACCAGCGCATTAAAACCACGGTTAAAAAAATTGTTGGCGGCATAAGGGGGGAACAGGCAGCCAGGAAGATTCTATCCTGGGTTTACCTTTATATTAATAAAAAGAATTTGCAGAGCGCCTATTCTTCGGCACTGGAGGTTCTACAGAGCCGGCAGGGGGATTGCACCGAGCACTCTATCCTCTTTTCTTCTTTAGTTAAGGCGCTGGGGATACCGGCCAGAATTGTCAACGGGCTGGTCTATTATCAGGATTCTTTTGGCTATCATGAATGGGTGGAAATCTATCTGAACGGTGGTTGGCGTGGGGTGGATCCTGCCCTTAACCAATGGAATATAGATGCGACCCATATCAAATTGACCCAGGGTGGAAGCAATGACAAAGCAATTTTAATGGCCAGTTTGAAGTTAGCCAAGATTTTAACCAGAATTAAAATCGAGATACTGGGGTATAAGTGTGGAGATGACAGTTTTGGATTACCGTGAAAAGATAAAATATTTGCTAGATCATCCTGAGTTTACCGATTTATCGCAGGAGAAAGATTTTCTTCTGGCCTTGACTGCTGTGAACCAGATGGGGAGTAAGTACATTTTTACTCTGCTGGACCAGGTGGGCACGCCAGGTAGAGTTTTTCAATGGGCCAGTCACAATTTTGACCTGCCTTCCCTGGGTAGAAATCAGTTGGTTAGCCCCAAAAGACTGGATAGTTGGCGGAAATCGATACAACAGACTGATCCTTTAGGAGAGGCAGAGGCCATAAAAAACTTTGCTGCCCGCCATAAAGCCAGGTTGATAACTATTTTGGACCAGGAATATCCGGCCAGGCTTTTAGATATACCAGCTCCGCCCCTATATTTTTTTTTAAGGGGAGATTGTTCGGTGCTGATGAGCAGGTCGGTGGCCATTATTGGTACCAGGAAAATCGATAATTATGGCGAAAAAATAACTTCTGGACTGGCTGGTTTTTTAGCCGGAAAGGGGATTTGTGTGGTGAGTGGAGGTGCTTTAGGTGCTGATACAGCCGCCCATAAAGCAGTTTGCCAGGTTGGCGGCAGTACTATTGTGGTGTTGGGCAGCAGTTTTGATGATATATATCCTGTCCAAAATTGGGATCTGTTTCAACAGGTGGAGAGATCCGGGGCGGTTATTAGCCAGTTTATGCCCACTCAGGGTAACCCCAAGCACCAGTTTGTTCAGCGGAATTGGCTGGTGGCTGCTTTGGCAGAGTCGGTGGTAGTGACTCAGGCTCCCAGGAAGAGCGGTGCATTAATCACTGCCGGCTATGCCTTGAAAATGGGCCGAAAATGTTATACACTACCTGGTCCAATTGATAATCCGAGTTGTGGCGGTTCCAATAACCTGTTGAAATCGGGGGCAAAACCTATTTTAGATACCGGAGACGCCCTGGAGATGATATCTTCTCCTCTGGAACCAACCATCACTGGGGATAAAAATTTGAATGGTCAGAAAGTAAGGCAGGGTTCTTTATTTTTATTGAAGCCAAAGCCTTTAGGTAGTAATCCTGGCCAAAAAGATATCCAAAACTCGGTCAGGCTGCCCGATAAGAATGCCCAAAAACTTTTGGATAGTTTGAAGGGGGGGGAGTTGACATTTGATCAAATACTGTTGAAGATGGAAGGTGATCTGGCCCAACTCTATACACTGTTAATGGAGATGGAGATTGAGGGCAGAATAGTAAAAAAACCGGGCAATATTTACAGGTTAAGGGAGCCCTAAGATAATACTGGGAACAATTCCCGGCAATTATTGCCGGGTTGTGCAATAATAAAAGTCACTGTTTTGGAGACCGGAACCTATTTACAGGAAATTAATTATGGTTAAGTCGCTTATTGTGGTTGAATCGCCGGCCAAGGCCGCCACTATTAAAAAATATCTTGGTGATAATTTTTCAGTTACTGCCTGTTACGGCCATATCAAGGATTTGCCCAAGAACAGGCTGGGTGTGGATGTGGAAATCAGTTTTTTGCCCAGGTTGGAAGTTATCAAAGGTAAACAAAAAGTAGTTAATCAGTTGAAGGTGCTGGGTAAAAAAGTGGATCAGATTTTTCTGGCTCCTGACCCGGATCGCGAAGGAGAGGCCATTGCCTGGCATATCGCCGAGGAGATTTCCAAGGTAAACGATAAAATATTACGGGTCCGTTTCAACGAGATAACCGCCCGGGGGATTAAGGCGGGGATGGATAATCCCATCGAGTTAAACAAGATGCTTTATGATGCCCAACTTACCCGTAGGATACTGGATCGGCTGGTGGGTTACCGGATTAGCCCAATTTTATGGAAAAAGATTCAAAAGGGATTGTCTGCCGGACGGGTTCAGTCGGTGGTGGTAAAACTAATTGTTGATAGGGAAGCGGAGATCAAAGCTTTTGTGCCGGAAGAGTATTGGACACTAGAGGCTGAACTTAAAGGAAACTCAGATCCGGAATTTATTACCAAATTGCACCGCATCGGCAAAAAGAAAGCCAAAATTGTAAATGGAGATGAGGCCAAAACCATTGTTGAGCAACTGGACACCCTTCCCTTTGTGGTAGAGGAGATAAGCACCAACAAGAAGGAGAAGAAACCTCTACCGCCCTATATTACCAGTCGGCTTCAGCAGGACGCCGCCAACCGTTATCACTTTTCTACCAAAAAAACTATGAGTCTGGCTCAAAGATTATACGAAGGTATTGATGTAGGCAGTGAAACTGCGGGACTTATCACCTACATGCGTACTGATTCCACCCGGATATCCGAGGAAGCCCTGGGGTGGGCCAGACAACATATTAAAGATGACTACGGCGACAGTTATCTGCCCGACAAAGCCAGAATATATTCGGCCAAAAAGGGCAGCCAGGACGCCCATGAGGCTATTCGTCCCACCACCGCTGATTACCCACCTCAAAAGATTAAGAAATATTTGTCTTCCGACCAGTTTAAACTCTATTCCCTGATTTGGAATCGGTTTATTGCCTCCCAGATGGCAAATGCTGTTTACCATCAAACTGTTTTGGATATATTGGCGGGTAAATATTGGTTCAGGATGACCGGCATGGTATTGAAATTTAATGGTTTTCAGGCGGTTTACGGAACATCCGGCAATAAGGGAGACAAAGTATTCAAACTGCCTCCCCTGCAGAAAGGAGATGTGTTGGAGTTGGTAAAATTAAATCCTTTGCAACATTTCACCCAGCCGTCGCCCCGCTTTACCGAGGGTAGTCTAGTGAGAGAACTGGAAGAGAAGGGGATTGGCCGGCCCTCCACCTATGCCCCGATTATCTCTACTATTCAGGCTCGAAAATATGTTCTTAAAAACAGCGGTTATTTTGTCCCCACCGAATTGGGGCAAGTGGTTACCGGATTGCTGGAGAAATCTTTTCCCAATATTATGGATGTCGGTTTTACCGCAGAGATGGAAGGGCAACTGGACTCAATCGAGGAGGGTAAATGTGACCGGATAAAAGTGTTGGAAAAGTTTTACAACCAACTGGAGAAACTGCTGGTTACAGCGGAAAAGGAGATGCGTAACCTGAAAACCGAGGAGATGGTTACCGACATAGATTGTCCCAAGTGTAGAAAGAAGATGAACAGCAAATGGGGCCGCAATGGACCCTACCTGGCTTGTTCTGGTTATCCCGATTGCCGTACCACCATGGAATATTATCGTAATGATCAGGGAGATATCGTTCCCGTCACCGAGGAGGTGAATGAAACCTGCCCCCGCTGTGGTGAAAATTTATTGGTTAAAAGAGGCCGGTTTGGCCGTTTTTTGGCCTGTGCCAACTATCCCAAGTGCAGTTTTTCCAAGCCTATGAGCATTGGGGTAAAGTGTCCCCAAGAAAATTGCGGCGGTACTATTTTTGAGCGGCAGAGCCGAGCCGGGAAGATATTCTACGGCTGCAGTAATTTTCCCAAGTGTAACTTCGCTTCCTGGAATAAACCAATTAACAAACAGTGTCCCACCTGCCAATCTCCTATTTTAGTAGAGAAAAGCAATCGTCAGGGGTATAAGATCTGGAAATGTTTTAATAAAAAATGTAATTACCAGATTATTTCGGAAAAATAATTTTCTTCATGTCTCTGAATAAAATCAAAGTGATCGGGGGTGGATTGGCCGGGGTCGAAGCGGCCTGGCAATTAGCCAGAAGCGGTTTGATTGTACAGCTTTGGGAAATGAAACCCAAGAAAAAATCCCCTGCCCATAAATTGGACTTTTTGGCAGAGTTGGTGTGCAGCAACTCTTTACGCTCAGATCGAGAAGATACCGGCCCGGGTATTCTAAAGCGGGAGTTGCGTAAACTGGGTTCCCTGTGTATGGCGGTGGCCGATTCCACCAGCGTTCCTGCTGGTAGTGCTCTCGCAGTTGATCGCACGCTGTTTGCTAGCCAGATAACGCGCAGAATAGAGGAAAATGATAAAATTGAGATCCAGTATGAAGAGTATACCGGTTTGGAGCAGGAAGAGGATATCACCATTGTCGCCACAGGACCTCTCACCTCAGATTCGTTGGCCCAAGAGATTACTGCTTTAACTGGCGGTTCTCTCTTCTTCTACGATGCTATTTCGCCAATAATCTCTGCTGATTCCATTGATATGTCTCGGGTATTCAAGGCCAACCGCTATGAGCAGGATGGCCAGGATTATTTAAACTGCCCTCTGGATAAGGAGCAATATTTTCAATTGCTAAAGGATATCCGGGAGGGGGAAAAGCTGGAGTTACACCCTTTTGAGGAGCCCCGTTTTTTTGAGGGCTGTATGCCCATTGAGGAGCTCTGCCGCCGAGGCGACCAGGTGTTGGCTTACGGGCCCATGAAACCGGTGGGACTGATGGACCCTCGTACTGGAAAAAGACCCTTTGCGGTGCTGCAACTGCGCCGGGAAAATTTACCGGGCCATGCCTATAACCTGGTGGGATTTCAAACCAGGTTGACCTATGGTGAGCAGAAAAGAATTTTCAGAAAGATCCCGGGCCTGGAGCGGGCAGAATTTTTAAGGCACGGTTCAGTTCACCGCAATACCTATATTGATTCACCCCGGTTGTTGGATAACATGATGTCTCTCAAAAGCCGGCCCAACCTCTTTTTTGCCGGGCAGATAACTGGAGTGGAGGGATATATAGAGTCCATAGCCTCTGGTTTTCTGTGCGCCCTGTTTGTTGGTCATAGATGGAAGATGGACCAGGGAGAAACCAGGCCGCCTTTTAAGTTTCCCGGACCGGAAACCGCCATGGGAGGGCTTTTGCATCACTTGTCCACACCTTGTGACCCTTTTCAGCCCAGTAATATTAATTTTGGTTTGATGACTCCGGTGGGGAAGATAAAGGGCGTCAGAGGAAAGAGGGCTCGTCGCCAGGTAGCATCACAGAGAGCGGAGATCGCCTTTGATAGATGGCATGGGACTTTAATGATTTAGGAGGATATCATGGATTTTTCCCCCAAAGATTTCTTTGCCCGGAATCCGGAGATAAGTTATTTGTTCAATCCCAACATGCTGGAAAATCTGTTGGCAGATTCCAATTCTCCCTTTGCCCACGACCAGGAGTATCTTCTCACTCAAGGGGCGCTCTTTATACTCCTGGAAGAGATTAATAATACCCGGGCATTTGTAAAAGCCGATTATCGCTTCTCTATGAATAAAAGTATCGATTTTTCTCAAGTGCAGGAGCATTTGGATCTCCTCTCCCAATTAAAAAATTATGTGGTAAATATGTCCAGCCAAAGGCTGACGGCTATAGCCGGTGGCGGGTTTATCCCTCGCACTGTAAGGTTAGTTGAACGGCTGGAGTTTACCCAGAAGGAGAGTTGGGCACTTGGTTATATGGTACTGTACTATAGCGACAGTGATTTTTATAACCGGTTCCAAATGCATGATTCTTTGGGAGATCTGGGGATGTTACTAGAGATGAGCAGCCGGGAATTGGTAAAATTTATCGATCTGGAACGTGCTCACATTGAGCAGGGAATTATGGAGGTAGAGGAATCTGGGAATCTGTTACAGAGAGAATTTAAAATTCCAGAAGAAGTGGCCCGCATTTTGTCTGGATGCAGGGTTACTGCCAAGGATTTGCTAACCTTAAGTGAAACTGTTTTGTATGATTTGCTGGCTGAAGAACCGCAGACCGAGCAAATTATAAAATCTGGTGATCTGGAAAGGAGCAGAGAGGAGGAAATTGAAGAGGAAATTGAAGAGGAAGGGCTATCTGAAGAGTTGTTAGATAATGTTTTGGAAGATAATGATCAAGATAGTGAGCAAGATGATGAAGGGCATGACCTGCTGGATGATTTGCTTTTAGAACCCTTTCAGAGTGACCTGGATTATTTGGAAGAGTATTTTGAACTCATTGCCTTGAAAATCAGGATGGCCAAAACCGAACAGGATGATGATTCTTTCCGGCTCTCCACTGAAAAAAGCAAAGAAGCTCGTTTGAGGGAGTTTCGAGTTCTGGAACGTATTCAACAGTCAAAATGTGAGAAAAGGACCCAGTTGACCTTAAAAAACGGCAAATGGTTGCCCAGGTTGGAGAGTTTGATTAAAGAACGGGGTTTAGAACCTTTTGAAAAAATGGTCCTTTTAACCCTTACCGGAGCAACTTTTTCTACCGATATGATCAAAGCTCTCGATAGTTTTACCTTCAAGTGTGAAGTGGGTGAACTGCTGGAACTTTTTTGTGACAGCCTGGAGGAACGTATTCAATATCGTCGTTATTTTTACAAAGACGCCACTCTGTTAAAAGAGGGTATGATTCGACTTTCCGATGCCTGGGATATGGATTTGACCCGTTGTGACGTGGAGATCGACCGCCGTATGCTGGACTATATTGTGGGCCTGGATACGGAGTTGAGTGAACTGGTTGAAGGGAGCCACCTTTATTATCCCCGGGTAAAGATAGAACAGGTGATTTTGCCTGACGAGCAGAAGGAACTGATTACCGAAACGGTGAGTAATTTTTCTAAATTCAGCCAGGCCCGCCTGAACCTGGGGTTTGATGAGTTAATCCCTTACGGCCGTTCTATGATCATGCTTTTCTACGGACCTTCCGGCACCGGAAAAACCATGATGGCCAATGCCATAGCCAACTACTTAGGAAAAAAAGTGTTGCTTATCAACTATACCACTTTGGGAGGAAACTTTGCTGATGAAACCATCAAGTTTATTCTCAGAGAGTGCAGGATTAACGATGCTATCCTGTTTTTTGATGAATGTGAATCTTTGTTTGAAGATCGCTCTCTGGGCAATTCTGATATTGGGGTGCTATTGACCGAATTAGAACGTCACGATGGCTTGATTATAATGGCTACCAACCGGGCCTTTGACCTGGACGAGGCCATGCATAGGCGAATCACCTTATGTCACGAGTTTCGCCGTCCAGATCCCCATTTTCGGCAAAAGATCTGGAATGTGCATTTGCCCCAGGATATTAAGATGCGGGACCAACTGGATTTAAAGGAGTTGGCCTGGCAGTATGAACTTACCGGAGGATTTATCAAGAATGCGGTTCTGTCCGCCCTCTCCCTGGCAGTTGCCCGTAATGTAGAAGATTTGCAGATTACCCAGGCAGACCTGGAAAAGGGAGCCAAATTGCAATTGCGTAGCCACTTGCAGATGACCGATTTTGACCGCCGGGTAGTACCTCTGTTCGGCCTGGATGGCTTAGTGCTAACTCCTCTATTGAGAAAGATCTTGGAGCAGATAATCCAGTTTGAAAAAGCCCGTAATGTTTTGTTTAGTCAGTGGGGTTTTGATGAGAAACTCTCCTATGGTCAGGGAATGGCAGCCTTGTTTCATGGCCCGCCGGGAACTGGCAAGAGCATCACTGCCGAGGCTATTGGTTTTCAGTTGGGTAAGCCTCTCAAAGTGATTAACACTGCCGAAGTGTTATCCAAATATGTAGGCGAATCGAGTAAAAATATTGATGCGATTTTTAAAGACGCCCGAGCTAATGATTCTATAATTGTTTTTGACGAGGCGGATGGACTGTTTGGCGCCCGCACTGCGGTAAGCAATTCCACTGACCGGTACGCCAATATTGATGTGGGACTATTACTCTATAATATCGAACGATTTCCTGGATTGATTATTTTGACTACCAACCTGTTTAAAAATATTGATGAAGCCTTTTTGCGTCGGATGAAATTTATTTTGGAGTTTGATATACCGGATAGGGAGCTGCGGGAACAACTGTGGAAAAAATTATCTCCAGCCAAAATGCCTTTGGCCGAAGAGGTTAATTTTTTTAAGTTGGCAGCCCGATATACCATTTCGGGTGGGCATATTAAGAATGCAGTTTTTAAGGCGGCTGCCAAAGCAGCGCTGCGCTCTGAGCAGGAGCGAAAAGTTACTATGCAAGACTTGATGGAGGCGGCAGAAAGTGAAGTGGAAGGGAGTAAAAGTAAAAAAATTGGATTTTAGGAGGGAATAAATAGTGAAATATTTTAATCAGCAGGAGTTCAACCAGTTCGTTGTCAAAAACCAGGTTATCGGATTTTTTCCCCAGCCGGTAAAATTGAAATCGGGTCGCCTGTCTCACTGGTATGTCAACTGGAGGCGGGTCACCGAAGATGTTTACTTGACTCATAAATTATCCGGTTTTGTAATCAACTATCTTAAGGATAATTTTTCCCAACTAACTTGTTTGCTGGGGGTACCTGAGGGTGCCACCAAACTGGCCATAATTATTGATTTTCAGATGGCCCTGAATTCCGGAGTCCTGGCTCAGGGAAGCCATCCTTTGCCCATGTTGCGGGGTAAGCCCAAAGAACACGGTTCTCCGGCGGATCGTCTTTTTTTGGGACGGCCGCCAGAAGATGGATGCCTGGTGCTGGAAGATGTGACCACCACCGGCGGTTCACTGATTAGGACCTTGGAACAGTTGAAGAGTGCCGGCATTAAGGTGGATCAAGCCCTGGGTCTGACCAACCGGATGCAGAAAAATGAAGCCGGTTTGACGGTTAGTCAGGCGCTTTCTCAAATGGGGGTCAACTATCATGCCCTTTCCACTGCTCTGGATTTGCTGCCCATGGCGGTGGCTGAAAGCAAACCAGATTCTTCGGTGTTGGAATCTATTGTGGCTGAATTCGCCCGGGATGATGTGGAGATAGAACTTTAGTGCACTTAGCAGACAGACAGAATTACTTTACAATTTTGCGAAACCTACTAGTGATCCTGTTTGTTACCATACCAGCCTGGGCTGATCACAGTAATCCTGATGACCTTGAAACTGTCCGCCTGTTGATCTCCGGCGGCAGTGGTGGCCTAATGGGAGGGCACCAGGCCAGGGTGATTTTGCCCATGCTGCAGCCGGAAAGCCCGTTTTCTTCGGGAGTTCAGACAGGTCGTCAAAATTTGGCTGAAACCAGAATAGGGCACAGCAAAGTTTTCAAACAGAAGGGGTGTTACCTCTTCTCTTATCCCCATTTAACCATTAAAAAATTTATGGAAAAAATCTCTTCTCTCGGGCAGAGATGGGCACTGAAAATCGATAAATTTCCCCTGTTGCAGGATGAAAACGGGTTTATTTTTTCCTACCCGGGCCGAAAATTGACCAGAAAAGATTATTTCCTGCTGATCAATCGGGTATTGGCCAATTTTCCCAGCCGTATTTATAAACCCCGTCCTGCCTATGCCCGTCTCTATGACGCATCATTAGAAGGAAAGCCGGTTTATTTGCTCTGTCAAAATGGTGATTCACCGGATCAACTGGAATGGCAGTGGGATTTGTGGCAGACCCGTTGGAGCGTCTATCAATCCATAGACCGGCCCAGCAGCCAGGACCGGTTTATGGTGATTTCCAAATACTGGGGCGTTGGTCCCAGGCGAATCCAGGCTATTAAAGAGGTAAAAAAAGATCATAGCCAGACAATTTTATTGGATAGCGGCGATATTCTGGAGGGTTTCAGCAGTTTGGTTCACGGGCGGTTTAGCCTGCATAGAGCCAACTCTCTAAAGATGATTAAAAAATTGGGTTTTCAGGCTCTCTGCCCGGGAGAATTGGAATTGAGCGGCGGTTTCTCTATTTATGCCCGTCAGTTAAAGCAGATTGGTATTAAACCGGTGATTACCAATGTGGATACCAAAGATCTCCAACCCTATAGGGCAGAACCCTATGGCTATTTGGAGAGTGGGACGGTTAAAATTTACTATTTTTGCCTTTTAGATACCCATTTGGCAGCGCAATTGACTTCTCTGGAAGGCAAAAAAATGGAACTGCTGCCACCCAGGGAGGTTATTTACCAACATATTAAGGAGATAAGGAGAAAAGATCACTGGGCAAACCATCTTTTTTTGGCTTTCTTACCCAAAAGCGGCAATTATATCCAGCAGTTGATGGGGCAAAGTATTCCTCTGGATCTGCTTATCTGGCCTGGGGCTACTCAATCGGCATGGGGAATGCAGGTAAAGCAAAATAGAGATGCTATTCAGACAGGCCCTCTGTTGATCCCTTTTGATGGCGGACGACAGATGGTGGAGGTTGAGGTCCGAATTAACCCTTATCTTCCCTGGAGAAATTTTCGCTGGAATTATATCAATTTGGAGGACAGTAAAAGAGTAGACCAGGTGGCGGTGCAGCAATTGATGCGAAACCGGATGCCGGCGGACAGCGAAATGGATTCGGTGATACTTCCCGATTTGACCCAATATAAAAGTGATAAGGATTTGTCTCCAACTTTTCTAAAGGAGTTTCATCCCTTTCTATCCTATCTTTACCCGGAGTTGTCTCCGCTGGAGGCGGCTCAATCGAGTCCCCACCTGCTTTATAGATTTAATCCTGCTCTTATGTCGGTCCTGGCCGGTAATATCTCCATCATCCTTTTTGGGGCGGATGTTGCCATTATCCGGCGGCTGGATTGGAACTTTCAGATTCCGGGCGCAATATCCCGGGAGTTGGTTGCCGATTGGTTGGCAGTACCGGATAAGTTGGTACTATTAAAGTTGGACGGAGGCGCTTTGAAGAAATTGATAGCCTCGTTGCCATCTTCGTCCCAACTGATAAAGGGGGACAGAGAGAGTGGATATATCGGCGGCCGGCCAATTAATGAAAGGCGTAGTTATTACCTGATCACCACCGACCGCAGTTTAGAGATGGCCGGACAGGATGAGATGCTGAAAAATTCTGCCTGGCAGCGGTTTAAAAAGAGAGGCGCCAGGTTTTTTCCTCATAAAGATGGTGTTATACAACCCCTGTCGGCTTTGGTGCTCTCTTTCCTGGACAGGTTGAAAAGGGAGGAGCAGGGCAAATTCAGCCCGGTTTACTATCAGCGGTTGAAGCAGGTGTTAATGAACCATCAAAAGGCAGTTTCTCCCCTGTGGACTCTTTCTATGAAGGATCTGGATGTTTCAATCAATAACTATTCTGCCTGGAAAAACAGCGATTATAAGGATTTTACCGAAAATCGGGCCAACACTTCTTCCAACTATACCTTAGTTGCGGGAGGAGATTTGGTTTTGGCCTATGACGATTATCTTTTCACCTGGCGCAACTACAGCCAGGCCAGGTATGGACGGATAATGTATAAGGACAAATTGCTGGAAAGTGTAGAAACCGTGGATGATTTGGTGTTCTCCAGCGAATTTCAGTTGAAATTTATCGCTCTGCAACTGGTGACTGGTTTTAGCGCCACCCCCTTCTTTTCCAGCCAGTATGATACTGAATTCACCCCTTCCGGGGAAAATCCGCGCCAAAAATTGTTGGCCGGTAACCTGGGCTTTCTATTAAAGTGTGACAGCATTTTGAAAGAGGTAAGGTTGGCGGGATTTGCAGATTACGATTTTACCA
>CAZTWC010000079.1:0-13564 GCA_964617105.1 uncultured Myxococcia bacterium | reverse complement strand
GGTGTTGGAATAAAAGACCTGGAAACTGCCGGTCGCTTAATTTTCATTTTTCTTGGTTTGACTGAAGAGAAGGCTGGGACAGATTTGACCGCAACTTCTGATGAAGACTTTTCCTCTTTTTTAACTATGGGGGCAATGCGGGGGACAGTTTCTTCTCCACTCATAGGAATGACTATTTCTGGCTCTGTTCTCTTTTCATCTCCCTTTTCAGACCTGGTAAAATAAAAAAATCCCCCACCAATTATCAAAATTAGAGAAATTAAAATTGTCAGCCGGCCCATCAACTTTTTGCGCCCCAGACTGTTCACAAAATCTTGTTCATTTCCCCAGGGTTCACTCTCTATTTTTACCCCCGGCTCTTTTAAATGGGGCAATGCTAATCCTGGCTCAGTTTTGGCATTGTAATCATCGCTAAAAGATGAAGACGAGATATCGGGTGTTGGGGTCATCTCAACTTCCGGCCCCCCTATTATCTCTGGAGAGGAACTTCCATTTCCACCAACCCCAGATCCAATTTCAGCCCTGTTTTCCTGGGACCCGTCTTGCTCGTCTAGTGACGTATGGTGGTAAAGCGCAGAAGCATTCTCCTCCAATTGCTCCTTAAATAACTCCCGTAAATATTGCGACAATCCAGTAGAATAGGCGTGAAACAATTTATTGTGCAGTACCCACTCCAGATCCCGCTGCATCTCGGCTGCTGACTGGTAACGCTGGGTCGTATCCCTGGTTAACCCCCGCATTATTATCCCTTCCAGTTCCGCTGGGATATTTGGATTGAATTCACTTGGCCTTCTAATAGGCGCCTTGCGGATAGCATCCATAATTAAGGCAGGATTGTTGGCATTAAACAGGTTTACACCAGCCACAAACTCATAGAGAATTATAGCCAGAGAAAAAAGATCGGAACGATTATCTAACGGTTCGCCGTTTATCTGCTCTGGCGACATGTAGGAAAATTTACCCTTAAAAGTGCCGGTAACTGTCTGGGAAAAAGTAGTGGTGGCCTTGGCGATGCCAAAATCAACCAGTTTTACCACCCCCTCATAACTTACCAAAATATTATCGGGGCTGATGTCCCGGTGTACGATATTCAGAGGTTTGTCGGAAAAATCCCGCTTGTTATGAGCGTATTCCAGGGCTTTACTGATCTCTACAAAGATACGAACCACATGATCCAGGGGTAACAGGGTCCCCTGTTGATATGTTTTCCGGAAAATACTTCGTAAATCTACTCCATCGATATACTCCATGGCAATATAGTAGTTGCCACCCATCTCTCCAAAGTCAAATACCTGGGCAATATTGCCATGGTTCAATTTGGCCGCTAACCTGGCCTCATCGATAAACATGGAAAGAAATTCCTGATTTTCAACAAAAAAGGAGTGGATCTTCTTGATCACTATCATCTTCTCAAATCCACGAGAACCGATGCTCCTGGCCAGGTAAACCTCAGCCATACCGCCACTGCCGATTTTTTTCAGGATTTCGTATTTTCCAAATTTTTGCTGCATTACCGAATATTAACACGTAGGTTATAAATTACAGGTTATACATTTTAGCCTTGATCTACTCTGCCTACCACTTATATGTCAATCTCAAAGTAGGCGCCGAGCCGGATTCGGCCTGAACAATATCCATGGAGATAGGATAATAGATCAATTTATCTTCGGCAGTCAGGGAGATATCTACCAAATTTGCAGTATATATGAGAGCAAACACCAGCAAAGAGATCTTAAAGTTGTTTTGAGCATTTTTATAACGGTCGAAATATTTTACTGTATCGGCTTCATCTTTTTTATATTTATCATAGTGCAATTTAGCCTGAGTGGCATATAACACTACCGAAGCCGCTGAAAGGCCTCCCAGCACAGTATAAATTAATCCCCGCTCCATCTCTTCCATGTACATTTGCCCCAATCCTGGGAAAACAGCGCTGCGCCAAATAGCGTCAAACCCCTTTTTATAAACTACAATAGAATCCACTTTGGCGTCCAAACTGGCTGCAGGAAAAGTGGTGGACAAGTTCACCAGTATCTTGGCGCTCTCCGCATCGATCATTCTCAAGTTGAGAAAATATTTGGGCCCCAATTGGTTGAGAGAACCGGTAATCAGGGCTCTGGCACCCAGAAAATTGCCCAATTTGGGCGCTGTGCTCTCGTCAATTACTCCCAATTGAGCCAATTCCGATTCTTTTAAAATATCTTTCAGCCGCTCCCGTTCCAAAATTTGGATTCCCTTCTCCTGCTCCAGGGCAGAGGAAATCATCTCCGATAAGGCTAATCCCGGTTTTTTCATCTGCAGGTTATCACCGCTTACTCTGAGCGGCAAAATCACCACCCGCTTGAATTTACCGGGCAATCTCTTGATCTGGAGAGCCAATTTGCCAGCCAGATCTTTAGTGCAGGCAAAGACATCTTTATAATTTGCCGCATCTTTACTTCCCGATTTTTTGGCTGAAATCGATTTCCCCTTAATCATCTTGATTTTCTTGCTCTTCTTTTTTTCCTTCCTTTTCTTCTTTTTAAGGTTTTTTTCGCTCGATTTCTCAGAGCCGCCGGCTTTTGTTTCTCCCTTTGCTTCCCCGCTGCTGGGAAAAATAAAAATACCCATTAAGAAAATTAAGGTTACCAAAAAAGATAATTTTTTCATGGCTATCCATCCTAACGATTATATTAATAATTATTTACCCTTACCAGCATTATTGGATTTGGGCAAAGACCTTAACTGTTCTCCTTTAACCTGGAGAGGATATTGTTTCTCCAACTCCTTCTCCATCTTCTCAAGACAAAACCTGCGCCGGGCAGCCAAAACCGATTGCTGACCCACTGCAGGCACCCGGCTGGTAGAAAAACTCTGCAGACATCGCAATAAAATTTTTCCCGATTTTTTAACCGCTTTAAATTGAAAAGGCTGCAAATCACCGGACCTACTGTCACTATCTTTCTGCAATCCGGTGGTTTTTCCGGTTTGTTCCTGGGGCAGGAGACGAAAATAAAAAAGGCTGGCTTGCCCTCCCAGGTCTATGCGGCAACTCTTACTCTTTTGCGACAACCGGGTCAATTCCCGCTCTAAAACCGGTAAGTCAACTTTTATGGCATCTTCGGGTATGGCTATTTGCCAAAAGTTTTTCAACACTATATCCTTTTCTCCCAAATCTTTTTGGATTCCCGGGGCTTCCCGAATAGATAACTGGCACCGGGACACAAACTCCTGGCGAAAAGTATTGGCCATTATCTGCTCCAAACGTCGGGCCAAATGCGGCTGTTTATGGAGTCCCTTTTTACGTGCCGCCATAGCCTGCCGTTTGATCTTGAGTTCCTTTTCCAGCAGATCCCGCAACTGGGACTCCTGCTGCAGATTTATCTGTTCCTGCTCATCCATCTGGTCCCTCAGGTATTGCCATCTCTGGCTACTGATACCCAACCGGGAACTGCCCACCACCGGACCATTTTGGAATTTTTTATCCCGGTCATCTTTACCTTCAGTGCAAGCCAGGGCTAAAACCATTGGAAGCAAAAATATAAGGGTGGAGCCGGAAAAAAGTTTTAAAGTGCAAGCACTAAAAATAGCGCTAAAAACTTCCTGGCCGGCTCTGTTTCTCTTAATAGGCACAGACAAAATACCTCCGGTCAGTGCAGTAGTTTATCTGCCAGTTGTTGGTACTCTTCTGGTAAAATACGCAGTCCTTTTCCAGAGTGTTGTTAAAACCCATCGGCTCATTGTAATCCAGGATGCTGCCGTCTATCCAAGTAAAAGTACCGTCTGATCCGCTATCGTTAAGGCCGATATGCCAGGTGGTATTGCTGCCGGTATTGGGGCTGAACAGGTCATGTCTGGCCTGGTCATGGATACTGACCAGATCGCCGCCAAACAGGTATTGGCACATCTCGCGGCTATGATTATAGTTAGCCGTCACCGCATAAAAAGCCAATGTCTGGCTGCCGGAGGTCACCCGGGTTATCCGACTGTCCATTGCGGAGATATCCACGCTGTCGGCCAACTTGGAGTCAGATAGCATCAGGGCATTGTCATTGGTGTTCAAACTGGCCAAATCGATCAATCCTTCCACCTTTTGGCCTGCTTTCAACTCACCCGAAAAATCACTTTCATCCAACAGCAAAGTGTTAGCGCCGCTGCTCTTGACCCTGAAACCACGCCAGGTGTCGGCTGCGGTTTCCGCCTGGATGTAGATACCTTTGAAGCCCGCCAACCCGTTGTCCGGGTCAGTAACCGGCAAATCATCCACCTCCGAACCGTCAGAGTTCATCAGCGTAATCACCGGAAAATCAACCAACTTTATCTTGTAGGTCCCCATCCCTGGCAGCCAGGTGTAAGTGGGACTGCCGGAAGATGGTACCCGTAAGTTCCCATTCTGTTCCGAGGCCAGTTGGTAATAGTAGGTTCCCGAAGAAATGGTACTGTTTTCCGAATCCCTGTACCCGGCCCTCACACTGAAAGAGAGGTTGGAGGAGATCGTTTTAGCGCCTAAAACAGCGATCCGGCCGCCGCCGCCCCGGGCGTGGTTGCTGGCACCACCGCCATAGGCTTCGAATTTACCGCTGCCGGTCAGGTCAAAATTAGACGCTTCCAGCAAAATCGACCCACCAGCGCCCGACCGGTTGCGGGTATGGCCATTACTTCTGATCCGTCCATCATTGACCATAGACTGGGAAGCCTTGATATGGATCACTCCACCGCCGGCGCCGCCGCTTTGGCCGTTGTATCCGCCTGAAGAACCTGCGGTCAGGGGCCGGTCATAGCGGCCGTAGATATGCTTTCTCTCACCGCCCACACCAAAACCACCGTGGGATCCGGCCATGTTTTTGGCCAGCCGGCCAAATCCCGGGCCATAGCCACCGGCATTGCTAGTATCTCCGGGGTAACCACAACCATCGGCGTGGATATCGCCGCCGCTCTCCACCACCAGGTTATCCACCTGAAGATTAAGAGGGAACAGTTTCTTCTTGCTGGCCCAGGCCGGAAAAGTGGAAACAACCGCGTTCTTGATGGTAAGGTTCTTAAAAATCCCCTCATGAAGACCCAGATAGACATACTTGTCCAGGGTCAGGTTATCCACTTTGACAGCAGAATTCATAAAATGAATCCGGCCGCGGTTATTAAGGTCCAGGCTATCGAACTGGTGCACTGTCCGCACCTGGTCGCCTACCTGCACATTGTCTAGGCTGCCCTCTAAAAAGATAGTGTCAGAACTGGAATTGGTCACCAGGAACATGGCGCTGCCCCAACTGCCTTTTACCTCTGCGTACAATCCCTCCAGGCCATATTCATTGGCAACATGGTTGGTGACCGGTAGATCATCTTGAGCAAGTCTCAAGCCGCCAGCCACCTTTTCCACCACCTGAGAGGTTACGCCTATTTCACTGATTGCCGGCGCCTGGCTCCATACGCTCTGACCGCCATTGCTGAAATTTTCGCAGTCAACTTTTAAGGTTCCATAGGTGGAACCAGATGGTTTCAGGTAGATGACTCCCACTGATGCGGCCCGGTTATGACGGTTCCAGGTCAAGGGCAACACGTTCAGTCTTAAATCGCTGTCCAGTTCGCTGTAGCCACGCAGGGTGATATAGCCATTACCGCCCTGATAGTTGCCAATATAGTTGTTGGCCTCATCAAACCAGGTGCGAGCCTCGATTTTACCGGTTTGCGCCGGAGATTCGATTTTACCACCACCCGACATCTCGATCAGAATCGAGCCGCCGGCACCAGAGGAGTAGGAACGATTACCGGAACCATTGGCAGTTATCTTACCATCCAGAATTAAGTTTCCACCCAATTTGAGCCGGATAGCCCCACCTCCACGATAGCCATGGCCGTGATAGTTGCCACTGCCAGCCCCAAAGGTAACTGGGAAATAGAAATTGCCATAGGCCCGGTCGTAGGCATGGGTATTCCGCAAGTTGATCCCGGCATGGGAACCGGCGTGATACTCAGGAGCGCAACTCTTGCCTTTGTAACAGTAACCTGATTTGTGAGAATTATTGCCGCCGTTGTATCCCCGGCCATTGGCTGAGATCAAAGAACCGGCATCCAGTTGCAAGTCATCAGCGTTGATATTCAATCCAACCGGCCGGCCATCCGCTGGAGTGGAGGGTGAATATATTTTACTGCCCTGTAGAATCAAATTCCGAGCCACAATCTTTCCCGCAGTCAGGGTGCTGTTTTTCAGAGAGATATCCCCTGAAGTTATCAGACCCGCCAACTGCAGACTCTGGCCATCCAAATCCAATCCCTGACCGCCATCGTGCAGATCCAGCACATAGCCCTCCGAGGGCATTAGTTTTCCATTTTTCACAACATCAAGCTCTTTGAGTTTATAAATTGGCTCAGCAGTATCACCCGTCTTAAACAAGGTAACAATATCCCCCTGGCTATCCTCCAGGCCGTAACGGTTACCATCCACCCACTTAATCCGGTATTCACCATTTCCATTGCCAGAGACCAAACGCAGGTAAAAGACGGTTTGGTTTTGACTATCCTTTTCATACATGCGCAAATACCCGCCCCGGTTCTCCAGAGTAACCATTCCAGCTTCCACCGCCTCCACCACACTCTTGCGAGGGCCGCCCAAACCGGTGTAATTACCGTTTACATCATTATTGTCCACCTTGAGTTGTCCATAACTCTGACCAGCCGCTTCGGTATAAATGGTGCCAGCCCCGCCTCCCATACTCAGATTCACATGGGAACCGCCATGGGCATTAACCGTATAGTTGCTGATATCACCCTGGTAGTTGGTGATGGCGATACGCCCGCCGCCACCGCTTAATCCGCGGGCCCAACCGCCAATAGCCTGGATAGTTCCACTGCCACTAAAAACTCCGCTGTCTTTACCGTCCAGCCAGATACTGCCGGCAGCCCCGGCCCTGTGCGAACTGCTATTGGGATCAGATGGCTGGCCGCCGTTGGCTTTGATTGAGCCAGCCAGGGAGAGGGTCTTGGAAACAACCATCTTTACCACGCCGCCGCCGTAGCCGCTGATGTAATGGTGAGCATTGTTGGTGCTGTAACAGTCAGCAGCCGCGCCAGCCAGGTAGGGAGCAAAGAAAAAGTCATAACTCATGTTCACCCGGTTTTCGTGCGAACCCAGTCCACCGTGAGATGCACCCCAGCCGTGGCTTCCCCAGCGTTGATCGCCCGGAGGGCCGTAACCGCGTTTGTCGGTGGAGCAGTCGCCTTTTAGATAACCTCCGGCAGTGACATCGAACTTGGAATCCAGGTCTATGGATACGTCCTCTGCCTCCACAGTGACCTCTTCACCTTGCAGAGTGGATTTGACCAGGCTAAGTTGCTTCACCTGAAAATAACTGGCGCTATTGTGGGCTATTCCCTGGTCAAACTCCACCTTTTCAGCCTTTAAAAACGAATCGGTGATAAAACGGGCACTATTTTTAACTATTACATTATTATATTGGTAATAGGGTTGAATCCGATCATCCACCTTAAAAATACCAGTCAGATCTTCCCCTTTGGTGTCCAGAGTCAGGGTGTTGGCATCATGGGAGATTATCTTGAAAACTCTTACATTCTTCTCAGCATGGTCAAAAAGTCTAATCTGTTGGCCAACAAAACCATAGAATCCCTTCTCGGGTACAGGTTCACGTAAGAGCCCATCCTCAATTTGAACTGTATTTTCACCCACCGCATAGATCTTGGCAAATTTGCGGTGTTGTTTTCGGAAATACATCCCTACAGGGGACCAGCGGCCGGAGTTGCTATTTTGATTATCCAAAATAAAATCACCATACTCCTGGCCGGTTTTTCTAAGAAACACACTACCGGCACTGGCCCGATGGGTAGAATCGGAATTACCATAATTGCCACCAGAGGCTAGCAGAGTAGCCTGTTCTATATCGCCGCTAAAGTTTATGAGCGCCACCCGGCCGCCGCCGCCTGCCCGATGCCGCGTTGAAGCGCCCCTGGCCTTTATGGCGCCGGTTATAGTTAAAGCGCCACTGTTTTTACCATCCAGTAAGATGGAACCGCCGGCGCCGCCAGAGGAAGCACTACTGTTAGCGTCACTGCTGGGATGACCATCTGACAAAATGGATCCCGCAATAGTTCCAATGCCGGCAAATTCAAGTTTTAAGGCGCCACCACCCTGACCGCTATGGTGAAGGTGGGCATTGTTAGTGCTGTAACAACGTCCTGAGATACCTCCATACAGAGGATATTGAGGATCGTCATAGGTTCTATACCAATAGCTGTTGGCACCGCCCACCCCGCCATGGCTGGCGCCATGATCAATATGTAGAAGGCCATTTTTACCATCTGGGCCAAGTGAATAGCGACTTTTACTGCAGTCGGCCGGCTTGGGATAACCACGATTACTCAAATCGATTTTACCACCTTCTTCGATGGTGAAATCCTTGGTGAAAATTTCCAGTCTAGGCTGCCAGTAACGAACCAATTTCAGCGAAGAGTAACCGATATAACTGTAAAGAATACCTCCGTTTTTAATGGTCATATGGTCTGACAAGTCTATATTTTTGATATATGAGTCAGCACTTTCCAGGGTTAACTGGTCTGCTTTGACCCCAAAAGCAACCAAACGGCCGCTGCCCTTGATCTCCATTTGATTCGATATTTCCAGCAAACCGTCTGTGAGAAAAAAGCCCTGACTATCAAGATCCACTCGCTTGAGTTTGAACGCAGAAACCACCAAATCACCGGCAGCAAACAGTTGGGTGAGATCATCATCGCCCACCTCCAGAGTCAGAGTATCGGCCGTATTGGCGCTAATGATGTATTCCTTGAAACTATTGTCGGCCGCCACCAATCTTACTGGAAATCCTTTCAGGGCGCCGAACTTGTCATTTGGCTCCATAAAAATGCTGCCCCGGCCAATAACCGCTATTTTCACTTTATCTTTTTCCACTTCCGCTATCTCAGCATGAATATTGGCCCCAGAGGTGGCGTAGGAGTTGGAGCGGTTGCCATTGTTGCCAACCTTTAAATCGCCGTAAGCCTGGTCTTTGGGCTGAACAAATACCGTGCCCGCTCCACCGTGCCGAGCCGTCTCTTTGGAATCGCTGTAACCACCGTGGGCCTTCAGATTCCAGGCAGAGATATCACCGGTAAAACCACGCACCGCTACCCGGCCGCCGCCGCCGGCCCGTCCCCGGGCCCGGCCGCCATTGGCCTCTATTTTGCCGCTACCGCTAAAAACAGCACTACCCATGCCGTTAACCCAAACACTGCCGCCGGCGCCGGAAAGAGCTTCCCAACTATTGTAATCACTGGGCTGGTGCGCGTTGGCGCTGACAGTTCCCTCCAACTCCAGTTTCTCCAATATCTCCAGTTTGAGCGCTCCACCACCCCGGCTATGCCAACGGGAATTGTAGTGGTGGTTAGGACTGTAATTATTGCCGGAAGTACCACCATAAACTGGTGCACGAAAATCACCGTAAGAGAGATGATAATCGCTGTTGCCGCCGCCCAGCCCGCCGTGCAGAGCGCCTTTGGACCGGCTGGCACTGTAGGGTTTGCCATCCGGCCCCGGAGCATAGATTTCGGTGGCATGATCAGCCAAACGGTAACCATTGCCGTCTGCATCTATATAGGAACCAGCCTCCACCAACAGATTATTGGCCCGCACCACAAAAGGTCCGGGGAAGTCGCCGGCACTGGATTGTTTCAGCCTCGAGGATCCCTTTATGTTCAAAACAGAAACCTGGTCACTGCCAAAACCAGTGATCTCATTCAGGTATAAATTGCTATCCTGCAACTCCACTGTATCCACGGATATCAAGCCATCAGAGAAAAATTTACTATTGCTCTTAATATCGATCCGGTTGAGGTTGAAAAGGGAGATCACCAGATCTCCTGCGGCAAACAATTGAGTCAGATCATCGTCGCCAACCGCCATGGTCAAGGTATCAGCCGTGTTGGTAACAATAGTATAATCCTTGAAAGACCCAGCGGTTCTCAGCCGCACCTGGAATCCTTTCAAACCATCAAAATTTTGGTTGGGCTCCATAAAGTTGGCGCCACGGCCGGTGCTGGTACTCTTGAGTTTAACACTATCTTTGCCAACCTCGACAATCTCTCCCTGGATATTGGCGCCAAAAGTGGCACAGGCAGTGGAACTGAGAGCATTGTTGTCAACTTTTAAATCACCACGGGGTTGGTCTTTGGCCTGGACAAATACTGTGCCTGCTCCACCGTGCCGGCCACCCTCTTTGGAATCGCTATAACCGCCGCGGGCCTGCAAATCCCAGGTCGAGATATCGCCGGTAAAACCACGCACCGCTACCCGGCCGCCACCACCGGCCCGGCCTCTGGCCCGACCGCCATTGACCTGTATTTTGCCGCTGCCGCTGAAAACAGCGCTGTCAAGACCAGTGACCCAAACACTGCCGCCGGCGCCGGAAAGGGCTTCCCAACTATTGTAGTCACTGGGCTGGTGCGCATTGGCGCTGACAGTTCCCTCCAACTCCAGTTTCTCCGATATCTCCAGCTTGAGCGCTCCACCGCCACGGCTGCGCCAACGGGAATTGTAGTTGTGGTTGGGACTGTAATTATGACCCGAGGTTCCGCCATATATAGGAGCCCGAAAATCGCCATAGGTACGGTGATAACTGCTGTTGTTGCCGCCCAGCCCGCCGTGCATGGCGCCGATGGACCGGCTGGTGCCGTGGGGTTTGCCATCCGGGCCCGGAGCATAAGTCTCAGTGGCATGTTCGGCAAAACGGTAACCATTGCCGTCAGCATCAACCCGGGAGTTGACTTCTACCAATAAGTTTTTGACCCGCACCACAAAGAGGCCAGGAAAATCTCCGGCTGAAGTTTGTTTCAGGTTCGAACTCCCCTTGAGGTTTAATGTGGATACTTGATCACTGTCAAAACCGGTAAGATCGGTCAGGGTCAGGCTGCTTTCCTGCAACTGAACTGTGTCAACACTTAGTTTATCAATACTGATGGAAGCGGAATTTCCCTCCAACTGTTCCACCTTAATTTGATCGGTAACTCTGAGATTACTGCTATTTACCACCAGTTTCTTAGTGCCTTCCGGGATTATTAAGGCCGGAACATTCATGTCGCTGTTGATCACCAGAGTTTCCGGCTCATCCTTTTCCCCTTCCATAATCACTATTGGCGATAAACTCTTGATTTTTCCCTTACGTTCTAAATCAACCCGTTGAAAGACATACACACCCTGGTAATCAGCGCCCACCTCAAAGATATCTGACAGTTTCTCCACCCCATAGGGTAATTCCAACTCTAACTGTTGCTCGCTGTTGCCAGTTGCCTTCAGGTACCTGACTTTTCCATCTTTATCAGTAAATTTAAAGTAATACTTCTTCAAGTCGATACTGCCTTTTGGTAGATCTTCCATAGGAAAAGTGGCATTTTCATCATTTATGGTATTGTTTTTATCTCCAAAAGAGATTATCTGTCCAGAAGGTAAAAGTGGCAGTACCGCTGTTATCCCTCGACGGTTATGGTTATCCACTACCAAAGTACCGTATTTGTCACCGGCTGGCCGAAAAAATGAGGTCCCCTGGGCGGAGTAATCATTATCTGTGCTAAAAGAATAGAGATAGAGGTCTGATGGCAGTTTAGAGACATAATTTACCACCGAGATACGGCCGCCAGATCCCTGGTTGTCAGAGTAGGACCGGATATATCCGGCGCCATCTGTGACCTGGATAGTACCGGTTCCCTGCATATCTATATACACACTGCCGCCAGAGGCGTGCCCCCAACCAGCAGCCCAGATAGTGCCGTCTAACAGAAACAGGCCAGAGATATTGATCTCAAAAGAACCGCCGCCGTGATTAGTATTGGAGCCAGAACCGGGCTGGCGGGGATAGTAAACATTGCCGTAAGCCTTGACCTTGCCGTCATAACCGTCACCGCCATGACCGGCATAATAGGTAGTATGCTTTTGGTATTGGTTAGTATAGGTTTTTCGGTAACCCCGATCCCTGGCCCAAATTTCGCTATTGGAGTCTACATTCATCTCCTGGGCGATTATTTTGGCTGACCGGGCGCCATCTGATGACCCCCAACTACTGTCATCAGCACTCTTTTCCGGCATATGCTTGGCATATACTTTGGAATTGTTTAGGATTATCTGTCCACAGTTGATCTCTCTAAAAGCAAAACCGGAATTTTTCAGGTAGAGTTTTCCGCAGTTGAGGTAGTTTACAAAGGGATAGTCAGCATTTTTATCAGTGTCTTCCAGATAAAATTCCTCCACCTCCTGGCGGTGAATTCTCACGTAAGCCCGGTACCGTTTGACGGTAATTCTTTTCAACGGCCGGGAGGAGTAGATGGTGTCGTAATTTTGCAAGTATCCTTCGTACTGCTCATAGTGAACCAGGTTGGGAATATAGAGACCATGCACGCTCCAGGCGTCTTTCTTTTGCACCTTGTACCCGTCGCCCTCAATCGATTTAAGCGGATCATCCAAATAGAAGCGGGCATTGGTAGATAAGTAGGAGGTGCCATAACTATTGGAGCAACTTTGATCAAAATTTTGCAGCCAGCAAATATCTTTTACAATATAGACCACCACCACCTCAGTGTCAGTCTGGAAAAGATCCAGGTCGCTGCCAGCGCACTTACTGCTAACCCCAATAGTTATACTAGTGGCATCGTTGTCCAAAATCGGACAGTTCACCTCTGGTCTGGAATGAGGGCTTAAAAAGGCGCCTTTTAACAAACCGTGTCCATTCAGCACAGGAATTTTGTCGGTATCCAGAGTGATCTTGCCGCCCTCTACAGAAACTATCTTTTTGGTACTAATGCCATAGAGCTCGGTTTGTTTGGATATCCACTCAGGAGTACCCTCATCCCGAAAAAAGAGGGTGCCGTAATCCTGGTCATTCCTGGCCAGATAAATAGTACCGGCTCTCCCTTCGTCACCGGAATTATAGCGGCGGTCTCCGGGACGGACACTGTAGTCTATCTTGATATCCCGATGGGAATAGTAGATGGCAATTCGTCCGCCAGAGCCAGAACCGCCCCAACGGCTGGTGGTCTTGACATGACCGCCATACCCGCCCCGGGCGTGAACATTACGCCCCTGGCTCTTGTCGCGGATATTGTTGGTAAGCACCAGGGTCTGGTCATCGCCGCCCACATTCTCATCCGTACCCCGGTAGTTGACCACTTCGGGCAAAGGCTGCAGCCAAATAGAGCCGCCAGCCCCACCACCGCCGCCATAAAAATCCTGAGCGCTGTCGCCACTGCCGGTAATTCCATCGGCATAAATATGACCATCCAGCCGGATAGTGCGCGCCTCAATACGGACAGCGCCTCCGCCGTGGCCGCCGGCGCCCATAGAGTAATGGCCCCGGCCTCCACCGCCACCAGGCAGGAAAGGAGCGTACATATTGCCATACCTGCCCTGGGGATTAAAGCCGCCCAAACCACCGTGATTGCCGCCCTGAGCCTTGCCAGAGGTATCACCCTGGGCCAAAGCGCCATTTTCCCGCACATTATCCAGAGTAGCACCATTGATTAGGTTAATATCCGGCGTATTGGGCAGTCCACCAGAATAGCCTTTGCCGCTTACATTGATGCTGCCATTCTCCTC
>CAZTWC010000078.1:0-13746 GCA_964617105.1 uncultured Myxococcia bacterium | reverse complement strand
AATTAGCGATCAGTAGCCCGACGATTAACCAGGTTTGAAATTCTTAACGTTTTTAATGGCAAATGCTTGGATCCTAAAATGACAAACCTGCCTTCGCGGCATGAACCTGGTTAATTCGTCACGAGTTAATACTTTTTGCTGACATCGATAAAATCTATTAAGATTTGCTATAATTGTTTTTATTGGAGTTTTAGGTCTCAGGCAACTGGCTAAAAATCTGGCGCTCGCCTGAGACCGGCCAGGTTCATATCAGTTATTACAATAGAACAAATGAAAAACTCAAATACGCCACTGTTTATTCTCAGGGTATTGACAACAACTGTGACGGCATAGATGGTGTAGATGCTGATAAGGATGGATATGCCTCAAAGATCTCTGGCGGCACAGACTGCAAAGATGACAACCGATAAATCCGGGTATGAAAGAGATATGCGCTGATGGACTGGACAACAACTGCAATGGTAAAATTGATGAAACAGATTGCTCCGGGTAGTAGATAGCCGGAGTCTGATCGGTTAAGTTGCCCATCAATGCAAATATTAAAATATCTTCCTCAGTCCTCTGATAGCCTGACGGATTCGGTGCTCATTCTCACAAAGGGCTATCCTGATATACTGATCTCCCATATCACCAAACCCAATACCCGGACTGACCGCTACTTTGGCTTCCTCCAACAGCAATTGGGAAAAACCCATGGAACCCAAATGCCGGTATTGCTCTGGAATCCGAGCCCATACAAACATAGTTCCCTTGGGAGACGGCACCTCCCACCCCAGACGATTCAATCCGGAAATTACCGTATCGCGCCTGTCCTGATAAAGATCTTTTATAACTTGAACATAAGAATCGCACTGATTGAGGGCGATGATTGAAGCAATTTGGATAGGCTGAAAGATACCGTAATCCAGATAACTCTTCAAGCGGGTCAAGGCATTTACCAACTCTGGTGAACCCACGCAGAACCCCACCCGCCAGCCGGGCATATTATAACTCTTGGAGAGAGAATAAACCTCCAGGCAACACTTTTTAGCATCTTTGACCTGCATTATACTGGGCGGTTTATATCCATCGAAACACAACTCTGCATAAGCGAAATCATGCACCACAATAATATTGTGCTCCAAGGCGAACTGCACCACCTTTTCCATAAATTCCAAGTCAGTTACCGCAGTGGTGGGATTGTGAGGGAAACTGATCATCAACATGGTGGCTCGAGGCCAAATCTCCTGGTATGCCCGTGTTAGGGACTCGAAAAAATCATCATCCTGCTGCAGAGGAACGCTGCACAAATGACCGCCAGCAATTATCACTCCATAAAGATGGATAGGATAGGTAGGATTGGGCACCAACACCACGTCTCCCGGGGCTAACATGGCCATCAGCAAATGGGATAGCCCCTCTTTGGACCCAATGGTGGCAACGGCTTCGGTTTCTGGATCGAGTTCTACATTAAAACGGCGCTTATACCAATCAGTTATTGCCAACCGAAGTTTGGGAATTCCCCGGGACATGGAGTAACGGTGATTTCTGCCATCCTTAACCGCCTCACACAATTTCTCTACAATCGGCGCTGGGGTGGCCTGGTCTGGATTACCCATACCGAGATCAATTATATCCTCCCCTTGTTTCCGTTTTTGGTATTTTATCTGATTGATGGTGTTGAAAACATAAGGCGGCAGCCGCTTAATAATATGAAATTCCCTCATACAATAATCCCTTTATTATCCGACCAATATACCATTAAGTGATGATTTGGTGATTTGATGGTTTGTTGTTCATTCAGGTTGAGCTAAATTTCTTACCTAATACTTCAGAGCGGTTGGTTGCAGCCTCCACCGCATTTATAATGGTAGTCCTCAACCCTCCGTCCTCCAGGGTATGCAGACCGGTAATGGCAGTACCACCAGGCGAGGTAACCATATCTTTTAATACTCCAGGATGCTGACGTGTTTCTATCAGCAGTTTAACCGAACCCAATACTGTTTCCGCCGCCATCTCCAGAGACAGGTAGCGGGGAAGCCCAACTTTTACTCCCGCGTCAGCTAAGGCGTCTATAATCAAAAACACATAAGATGGACCAGAACCCGACAAGCCGGTAACCGCATCCATCAACGACTCATCCACCAGGTAAGTCTTACCTACTGAATCAAATATAGCCCGAGCCCTGGCCAGATCCTCCTCCTCAGCATGACCTCCTATTGCCAAAGCAGTACATCCGTGCTGCACTAAAAGAGGTGTATTGGGCATAGTCCTGATTACTCTGACATCTTTTCCCAATATCCTTTCCAGATCTTGTGAACTCACTCCAGCAGCAACCGATATAACTAACTTGCCGTCATCTATTATATCAGAAATCTCTTGTAAAACTCGATGAATTATCTGCGGTTTTACAGCCACTATTAAAATATCAGACTTTTGGGCCACCTCTCTATTGTCAGCAGTAATGTTCACTCCCAACTTATCGCCCAATCCTTGCAGGTGCTTGGTCCTCACATCAGCCAGCCAAATCCGGGTAGGATGCATTATATCTGCGTTGATTAAACCCTTGGCAATAGCAGCACCAATATTACCAGAACCAATTATGCCTAGAATACTATTGTTTAATGTCACCTGGTTGTCTCCCTGATGGTAAAAAATATTTGTGGCTTCTAAAATTCGAAAGGAAGTTTATTTCCAAAACTTTTATGAAAAGGCGGGATTCTTAAGATGAGATTCCAAAGGAGCGTTATCTATTGTTGGAGGCCCGGGAACTAGTTAGTTGCCGTTCAGGAATTAGTTAAATATTAACCTCTTCAAATAACATTTCATATTTATCGATTTCTTCCTCGATCTCCATGGGTTCGTTACACTTGCTACATTTTACACCCATATCTTCCAAATCTATTTTCTCTTTCAGATAATCTTCTGATAACACTAATATTTCGCTACTTTCATCGCACTTGGAGCAATAGTAAGGAACATAGAAAGTTTTAATTTCCCCTTTACCTCCAAAGTCGTAGATCATAAAAAATTGTTCCATAACAATGGTTGGGCATTCCACAAAAGTAACTTCTCTTGACAGGCTAACATCATGAATAAAATTGATCCAGTTTCTAACCCCTGGTGAATTAATGAAGGTCACATTTTTCAAATTGACATCTACCTTCATCTGGATATCGAGATCAACATCGTCAAAATTGCAGTATTCATCAAAAGAGCCGCTTACCATTACCACCACTTTATCCATTCGATGAAAGACTTCAACCTGGACACCTTTCATCCGCTTAATTATTACTTCTTCCATGGTTACAAACCCTTTGTGTATTACCTGATATTTTTGTTTTTTTTATTGCAGAAAAACATTTTTATATTTAACAAAATTACCAGTAAAAGTCAACTAATTTCACTCCGAAATAGAACTCTAATTTACATCTATTGCAATTCAAAATACAATCTTGTATAGTTAATATCCGGACGAAAACTCTATTTAAGTAGTTTTCGAGATTTAGATAAAATTTAGGGGGTAATAATGGATAAATATATTGTGGTCCTAATCACAGCGCCCAATGACGAGAAGGGGCAAGATATCGCTAACCATCTAGTAGAAAACCATTTAGCGGCGTGTGTAAATATTGTCCCGGCCATCAAATCTATCTATAGGTGGCAAGAAAAAATCTGCCAGGAAGAAGAGGTGCTCCTGATGGTAAAAACCCGGGAAGCCCTATTTGCCTCTATTCGGCGGGAAATACGAAAAATACATCCCTATGAAGTGCCGGAAGTGATCTCCCTGGATATAAAACAAGGAAACTCACTTTATCTGGAATGGATAAGCCAAAATACTACAGGGAAGTAAATAAAAAATGATCTCACTAGAAATAAACCCACCAGTTCTGGAACGCAACCTCAAACGCTGCCAGGATGCCAACATTGTTTTGCCGACTTTGGCCCAGCAAAAAGATCCAACCAAAATCCCCGAATCCATTAAGGCCAAACTGCCGGAAGTGGGCCTTTGGGACATAAACCCTTTAAACCTATTTCGAATCACCTGGAAAAACCATGCTGACAGCGGGCTGTTTGCCGGAGTAAATTACCTGGAGATCCCTTCGGAGTTAAGCGGTGTACCCTGCCGGATTATCGGACTAACCGGCAAATGGTTTCCCACTGGTGCCCATAAAGTGGGAGCAGCATACGGATGCCTGGTGCCCCGGCTGGTTACCGGGCAATTCGATTCTGCCAACCAAAAAGCGGTCTGGCCATCAACAGGTAATTACTGCCGGGGAGGAGCCTTTGATTGCGCGCTACTGTCCACCCCATCGGTGGCTATCCTGCCGGAAGAGATGAGCCGGGAGAGATTTGAATGGCTTAAAAGTATTGGCGCTGAAGTTATTGCCACCCCGGGTTGCGAAAGCAATGTCAAGGAGATCTACGACAAATGCTGGGAGATCAAGGATACCAGGTCAGATTGCGTTATCTTCAACCAATTTGAGGAGTTTGGCAACGCCCTCTGGCATTACCAGGTTACCGGCAGCGCCATGGAGGAACTCTTTTATGACCTGACCTCTGACGACCGGCCGGGAAGATTTTCTGCTTTTGTCTCTGCCACTGGATCCGCCGGCACTGTGGCCTGTGGTGATTATCTTCGTACCCAGTTTCCCCATCTAAAGGTGGCTGTTTCTGAAGCCTTACAGTGCCCTACCCTGTTGTTAAACGGGTTTGGCGGACACCGAATCGAAGGGATAGGCGATAAACATATCCCCTGGATCCACAACCTGCGCAATACCGATATGGTGGTGGCAATAGATGACCAGGACTGCATGGAAATATTGAGGTTATTCAACGAAGATGCGGGGCAAAAAACTCTTAAAGAGGAGATGGGTTTGGATGCCAAACTGGTTGAGCAACTTCCTTTAATGGGTATCTCCAGTATCTGCAACCTGTTAACCTCTATCAAATTGGCAAAATATTTTGAATTCAACCAAAAAGATATTATCTTTACCGTGTTTACCGATTCCGCAGATATGTACAAATCGCGGATTAACGAGATGAACGACAACCTTGGCAACTACAGTTCAGAGCAATCTTTAAGATGCTATGAGCGCTACCTGATGGGAACTGGCACCGACCATCTGCAGGAGTTGAATTACTATGACCAAAAGAAGTTGCACAATCTGAAATACTTTACCTGGGTAGAACAGCAAGGCAAAAGGGTTGAAGAACTGAACCAACTGTGGGATCCCGATTTCTGGGAACAGTTATTCGGTATTGCCCCCCAATTAGACCAGCTAATAGAAGAGTTCAATCAAAAAGTTGAAACCCTATGAAATTAACCTGGCCCAACAAACCGGAAAAACTGGTTAAGGCAGACTGCCACCTGCATACAAAGTTTTGCGGGCATGCTAAAGGAGAGATGGAGAACTATATCCAGGCTGCCATAACTAAAGGATTAACCCAGGTGCTGTTTTTGGCTCACCTGGAATCAGGGGTAAATTATCACCGGAAAAACTGGCTGAATACACCAGAATTTTCCCTATACTTTAAAGAGGGATGCCGACTACAAGATAAATATGGGCATCTGGTAAAAATCGGACTGGGCCTGGAGGTGGGATATAACCGCAGTCCTGATAATCACCCCTATCTTAGAGAGATCATCAACTCCAGACCATGGGATGCTATTGCCCTCTCTTACCACTATATTCCGGCAAAGCCCTTTGATCTCAATGTCTGTTGCAATCACCCAGAAAGAAAAGAGATACTCTGCCAGCAGGATCATTTAGACCTGGCTAAAAACTATTATCAAGCCCTCCTGGAAGGGATTGAGGTGATTAAACCCGATTTTCTCTGCCATTTGGACATTATAGGCAAGTCTTTGCCCTTAAATATGAACCAAGAAAGCCAAATCACCCTGGAGATTTGGAAGTTGGTAGAAAAAATACTGGATAAAATCGTCACCAGGGGGATAATGGTCGAAATAAACACCTCCGGCTTTATTCACCGCCAGGAACAGTACCCCTGCAATGCCATACTGCAGCAAATACTAAAGAAAAAAGTGGGGATATTATTGGGTTCAGACAGCCATGCTCCTGATCAGGTAGGTCGATTTTTCTCTACTTCTCAATCCCTGATCTGGCCTGAACACCCTTAAGATAATAGTGTTTGACCTCTTCCATTTCTGTCACCAGGTCGGCTTTTTCAACCACCTTTTGATCGGCATAACGTCCGGTAATAACCAGTTCCACCTCCAAAGGTTTTTGCTTTAAGACCTGAAGTAATTCATCCACTGAAAAGAGTTGGAAATAAGTGGCGATATTGGCTTCGTCCAGGATCACCAGGTGATAGCGGCCAGAGGCCAGCACCTCTTTTACCCGGTTCAATCCCCGACGGGCTATGGCTATATCTTCCTCCTGCGGCTGCTGATGGATAAAACATTCCCGTCCGAACTGTTCCAGAGTTATCTCCGGAAATCGCTTTAAGGCCTCTAATTCAGAGTATTTCATCCCTTTGACAAACTGGGCGATATATACTTTCAATCCTGCGCCCACCGCTCTAAGAGCCAATCCCAGAGCTGCCGAGGTTTTTCCCTTGCCGTTTCCGGTATAGACCTGAATATAACCCCGCTGCCAGGGTGGTTTACTCTTAGTCAATCTGTTTACTCATCTTTCTCATCTTTCTCATCTGTCTGGGAATCCCTGGGGCCTTCCTGCAATAGCAGAGTTTTGGTCTGCTGTTCCAGTTGCATATATTTAAATTTCTCCACCTCAATATTGAGTGCTTTGCTTTTCAACTTGTATTGCAGCAACATCCATAACAAAAAAACCATTAACAGCACTCCCAATACCACAGAGGGAAACACCCAATAGCGTTCTATCCATTCACCGGTTATACTGCCCATATATTTAATCGCTTCTGGTATGTACCACACCGTAAACAACACCACGATGACAACCAGCATCAGCCATACCACATTGACCTTGTTTAGAGTGTTGAGAGCCATTATCCAATTGCTGCCATCATTAATATTTTCCTCAGGGACTTCATTGTGATCCACAATTTGATAGTAGGCTTTGGCAATCAGCACCGCCAAAAAAAAGAGCCCCAGAGGTGAGCCTATGGATAACAGCGCCCACCCTTTCCAGGGAAAGGGATGGAAAACCGTGTGGTCTTTTACCAATAGATAATTCTTTTTCTGATCCGTATAACTGGTTCGCACCGCCACCCGCATGTTATCCTCAAGTTTATCGGGATGATCCATGTAGTGGCTGGCCATCTTTTCCGAAATCGGAGTTTCATGGTATTTCCGTTCATCCTGCTGATAAATTAAAGTACTGACAGTGATAAAAACCTCCAAACACACCACCCAGAAGAGGATCCATTTTATGGTTGTCTCTCTGTCTTTATTACTACTTTTTATAGTCATCGCGCTTTACCTTCACCAATTAATTCCGCCATTTTTTTTATTTCCAGCGACATATTTAAACGGGTGAATATCTCTTTGGCTCGAAGGAAATATTTTTCATAGCCGCTGTTATCTTTTTTTATCTCCCGCAAAAACAGGGCATAATCACGATAAGCTATCCCCATCTCGCCCACCTGGTTGGCCTTTTTAAACAGTTGTATGGCTTTTAGCAGATATTGTTCTGCTCTTTCCTCCTGCCCGGCATCAATGGTTTGGGAACATTTTGCCGTCATTACCCTACCCATCGCCCGATTGGCATGTCCCTGGTGGTTAATAGTCTCACCCACAGTATCCAGGGCCTTTGAGGCATATAGTTCTGCCTTATCAACCTGATTGAGCCCCAGGTAGTTCTCGCCTTTCAACCGGTAAATATCACTGATATTAGTGGTATAGCGTTTATCCAAGAAATACTTTTCTGCACCGTCCAGATAATCCATGGACTGGTCATATTGACTACAGGCAAAATATAATTCGCCCATACTATACTCAGTTTGAAAGAGCAAGTTCATGTAACCCATCTTTCGATATAAACTGGCTGCCTCACCCCAACTATTCAGGGCCTGATCCACTTGGCCCAGGTAGTAATGGGAAGCCCCTTTGCTACTGTAAGCCCGGGCCTGATGATATTCATTATTGATCCTTTTAGCCAATTTCAAGCACCGATTTACCTGTCCCTGGCTCTCCTCGAATCGTCCCATTCTGGTTAAAACCCAGGAGATATAGTGGTAAAATTCACATTGATATTCCAAACTGTCGGTCTTGTCTCCAAGGCGGCCGATTAACTCCTGAGCCTGCTTGGCATAATCCAGGGCCTCCTGAACCTGACCCGATTCTGAATAGTTCATAATGGCCAGGTTATAAAAACGCAACAGGGTTATACCAGGGGATATTTTTTGTAAAAGGTTGATTGCCTGCTGGCTAATCTCTTTCGCTTTAAGGTAATCATTATTTTTGCTATACCAATTATGCATATGCAGGAGAATGGTAGCGTATTCCTCTACCTGTTTGGGATCCATTTGCTCATCAGCACTATTCTGACCCTTTTCCTGACTGTACTCTTGCCGGTGAATCTCTTTTGCCTTAAGAATATTTTCCAGGGCTGCCTCAAGATTGCCGGTTAGAATCTGAAGATCGGCCAGGTTGATAAACACGTTGATCCGTTGGGTATTAGTGGCGACAATTTGTTCACCCACTTTTGTGCCTTGCAGCAAGGGGTCATCAACCGCCTCCAGTGCTAAAGCCCGGTGGAAGCACTCCTTGGCCCGGTGATTGGCATAGAGATTTTTAAAATCCATGCCGGCACTGGCAAAGTAGATAAAAGCCCGATCCAGATTTCCTCCTACCGAGTAATGCTCGGCCAAAGAATAGATATTTTGAAAAGCCCCGCTATTTACCTGTTCGTCCAGCCAATGGGCCACCAACAGGTGCAATGGCCTGCTCTTCCGCTTGGGTAGAGTTTGATAACAGGTTTCCATGAAATTATTATTTACAAAGACAAATTCTATCTCTCCTTTTATAGAACTGTTTTTCTTTTGGGAAATATAGCCCCGGTCCTGCAGATTTTTTATAGCCTCGGTCAACTCATCGGTAAATCCATCTTCATACAGAGAATGAATAAGGCTTTGCCAAAATACTTTGCCTACAATGGAAGACTTCAATAAAAATTCTTTTTCTCTCGGGTCCAGGTGATCGAGCCTGGCCTGAAATAGTTTCTGGATGGTTTCCGGAATCTCCACCCTTTTAAACTTATCCACATTCAAGTGCCAGAATTGTTCCTTTTTGATGATTACTTTTTTATCCAGCATCATCTTGATAATCTCTTCAACAAACAGAGGATTGCCGTCACTGCGTTGAAGAATCAGGTCCATCAAAGAGTCATTCACGCCCTGGTCCATTTTCTGTAACAGATGATTCACCAATTGGCGGCAACTGTCCGATGTCATGGAATCCAGGCAAATACGAAAGAATCCATTTTCTTCGTCCTCTTTTTCCCATTCGGGTTTCCGGCCAAATAATTCATCCCTGGACAGGTTAATGATATACAGAGGAGATTCCGATAAATTCTCACGGATATGACCGAGCAACTCCAGGCTCTCATTGCTGGACCACTGGATATCTTCAAGGTAAATAATTACGGTTTCCCGCCTGGAAATATGGAGTAAAAAATCTGTCACCGCTTTGAATATCCGGTTTTTAATATAAAGCGGATCAACCGGTTCCAGGGGGATATGTTTTGATTGAGGAAATTTCACCCCCAATAAAAAACCTAAAAAATGGGCGGTAGCTTCTGCCTCTTCCTGCCAATCGAGGGTAGTTTTCTCCCCCTGTTCTTCCTGCTCCAACTCCCCGGTTTCTTTAGGTCGAAAAAGTTCTTTGACCTGGGTAGTAATTTTTTCCCGGCTTTCCTGCTCGGAACCGGTGGTGGAGAGCAGATCAAAATAGTATTGAAACATATCCTTAAAATTGGAGTAAGGAGTTCCAGCCTCCTGCTGGCTACAGCGGCCAAAGAGAACATTATATCTCTTTCCCTGCCTTATCTGACGCTCTCCGAACTCCTGCCGCAAAGCGGTTTTTCCTATTCCCGGCGGGCCGGAGATTACTGCTAGTTTTAACCTCTTTTGATCTTCAACCAAAGATAAGATCTGCTCCAGTTTCTCAATCTCCCGATCCCTTCCTACAATTTTTTTGGCTATCCCCTCAAACAGGCGTGATTTAACCAGCCGGTCCCCAATAGTTTCGCCGTTAACCTGATAAATATCTATAGGGTACTTTTTCCCCTTTACTTTTATAGCCGGCAAAGGGGTAAAATCGAAAAGATCAGCGGTTTGCCGAAAAGTATTGCGACTGATCAAAATTTGGCCAATTGGACAAGCTTGCTCCAGCCGAGCAGCCAGATTTACCGAATCGCCCATTACCGTATAGGAGTCAGGCCGGTTGGGATTAATAATTCCGGTGATCACCTGGCCGGTATTGATGCCAATCCTCATCTTCAACGGCTGCCAGCCGCTTTTCTCTAAATGGGTGGTAAATTGGTTCAGCACCTTCTGCATAGCCCGGGCCGCTCTTACGGCATTGAGGGGATCATCTTCCCGGGCAATCGGCGCTCCAAAAAGCGCCATGATTGCATCACCGATATACTTATCCACATACCCGTGATAACGGTTTATCTCATCGGTGAGCAACATAAAACATTTGCTGATAACCGCCATCACCTGTTCGGGCTCCATACTCTCCGACATGGCGGTAAAACCCTTGATATCGGCAAACAGTATGGTGCATATTTTCAACTCGTCTTTGCGCGGTATCTGTATCCTGGTCAATTTGGCGCCGCAATCCTGGCAATCGGAATATTCGGTGGGGTTATAACAATCGCAAACCTTACACCGGTTGGCAGTTGGCACCAATTTTATTCCACAAAAAGAACAATAGTTATTTTTGGGACTGTCATTGACCTCAGTTCGGCATTTTGGACATATTTTACTGAACATGAAAGGTAATTACCTGGTTCGGCCCCTTTTTAGAGGAAAACTGGTTAAGGTAGGAATATTCTAAAATACAGTTATTCTATCATATATATTTTCTCCAGGTCAATTGTATTTATCACCTTTTTTGCTTGCAATTCAGTGTTGATAATATAGTATTGTCAGCAATTATACCGTAAATACAATTATCATAAATAGGAGATAAACCATGAAAGAAAATATCTGGGGTAGTACTGCTCTGGTCACCGGAGCCGCCATGGGTATGGGGCGGCTTTTGAGTATAAAACTGGCCAAAATGGGTGCCAAATTGGTGCTGGTGGATATTAACCCAGAAAAGTTGGAAGAAACCAAAAAAGCAGTGCTCAACGCTGGTTCACCAGAGGCCTTAACTTTTACCTGCGATATCTCCCGCCGTACAAAAGTTTACGAAATGGCCAAACAGGTAAATGATAAAATCGGCCCGGTCTATTTGTTGATCAACAATGCCGGTATTGTGCATAGCCACTCGTTTATGGAATATCCCGATAAAGATTTGCAAAAAGTGATGGAGGTCAATACCTTGGCCCACTTTTGGACAGTAAAAGCCTTTTTGCCCCAAATGATAGAAACCGGAAAGGGGCAGATCGTTACCATCGCTTCAGCCGCAGGACTAATGGGCGTTCCCAAGATGGCTCCCTATTGCGCCAGCAAGTGGGCGGCTATTGGTTTTAGCGAAACTATTCGCAATGAATTAAAAAATGACGGTCATAAAAATATAAAAGTTACCATCGTCTGCCCCAGTTATATTGATACCGGCATGTTTGATGGAGTAAAAACCCCCTTTTTAACCCCTATCCTTTCACCAGAGGAAATGGTGGACAAAATATTCGCCGCCATTGAGGAACAAAAAGAATTTGTTATGGAACCTTTGATGGTCAAATTCGTTCCCCTTTTGAAAGCAGTCCTGCCCTCCAAACTATTCGACCATGTAGCCACGATTCTGGGAGTAACCACTGGTATGAGGAGCTGGCGGGGACACAGGCTATAACCAAAGCCAAAGACTAACTGCCAAAGTCCAGAAGGAAAAATGACCAGGCGTGCCTAAATCTCCCTGATGATTGGCTAAATTCACACCGAAAAAACAGGAGTTATTATAAATGGAAAAAAAGAGCGCATCCTTTTTAGAAAAATTTACCATCTTGAAATCTGCTCCCCGGGAATTGTGGATCATCTATATCCAAAAGGTGCTGGAGATTATTGCCTATGGGCTGATGTCATCCACCATCATACTCTGGCTCTCTTCCGATCTGAAATACTCCGATGCTTCTGCCGGTGACCTAATAGCCATCTGGTCAACCATCATTTCCCTGTTTACGGTGCTGGTGGGTTCTTTCACTGATGCAGTTGGTATTCGAAAAGCATTTTTAATGGGATTTGTTATCTGCCTGGTTTCCAGGGGGGTAATGGCTTTCAGCACCACCGAGTGGATTGTCCTGCCCTTTGGCATGTTGTTGCTGGCCATGGGGCTGGCTCTAATGATACCGGTGATGACCGCTGCCACCAAACGCTACTCCAATACTGCTCAGCGTTCTATGGCTTTTTCCATGTATTATGTGCTGATGAACGTGGGTTTTGCCATTGCCGGTTGGCTATTCGACAAAGTTCGCACCCACCTGGGAGAATACGGAACCTACAATGTACCTATCTTAAACGTTGACTTATCTACTTACCAGACCCTGTTTCTGCTCTCTTTTCTGGCCACTATTCCCGGACTATTGGTGGTGATGTTCTTTCTGAGAAGCGGTGTGGAGATGACTGAAGAGGGAGTTGTTATTACCCCCAGAGAACCAAAATACCAGTATAAAAATCCTATTAGCGCTATTTTGGCCATCGTCAAGGAAACCAGTTCTAAAACCGCGCACATATTCATCGAAGTTTGGAAAACACCTGCTTTTTACCGCTTTTTGTTGTTCTTGAGTTTAATCGTGGGAGTAAGGGTGGTGTTTTATCACATGCACTACACCTTTCCCAAATACGGTATCAGGGAATTGGGCGATGGCGCCAAAATAGGCAACCTGTGGAGTGTACTCAATCCCATGATTATTGTTATCCTGGTGCCGATTATCGGCGCCCTGGCCCAAAAAATCAAATCCTACACCATGATCGTGGTGGGTTCTTTCATCTCCGCCACCTCAGTTTTTTTGCTGGTAATCCCGCCAAGTTTTTACCAACCCCTGGCTGACTCTTGGTTTGGGAGCCTGATTGGCCACGCCTGGTTGGGGCTGGAAGGACCAGTTCACCCATTGAACATCTCCATCACCGTGTTTGTGTTTATCTTCTCCATTGGTGAGGCTATCTGGTCACCGCGCCTGTATGAATATACCGCCTCCATCGCACCTAAAGGGCAGGAAGCATCCTACATGTCGCTATCTATTTTGCCCTACTTTTTTGCTAAGTTCTTTGTGGGACTGCTTTCCGGCCGCCTGCTGGCCACCTATTGCCCGGCCGAAGGACCCAAAGACTCTGAAACCATGTGGCTGATAATCGGCGTGATGGCAGTGGTGAGTCCCATAGGAATTTTCCTACTACGCAAGTATATCAGCGGCCGCGAAGAGGGAAGAGAATAACGAGACGAAGGGCGACGAGTGTGGTGTCCCTAAAGGGATGACCTTCGGCCTTCCCACAGGGATGACCTTCGGCCTTCCCACGGGGATGACCTTCGGCCTTCCCACGGGGATGACCTTCGGCCTCAGATGCTAGGCGCCCAAAACTATTTAACCGCAGGCGTATGACTAATACGTCGAGGATTAAATAGTTTTGGGCAACAACGCAGATGCGCCGCAATCGTCGCCC
>CAZTWC010000077.1:0-13775 GCA_964617105.1 uncultured Myxococcia bacterium | reverse complement strand
TGCTGGAGAAAAGTGAAGAAAAATAGTTATTTTAACATTATTTCTATCATTAAAGGCCAAGTTCGTCAACCTTATAGCTCTTCTTTTCCCCGGGCCAGGGAGAAAAAAAGCCCGGCCAGGCAGAAAGAGGAAAATAACCAAAAGAGAATTTGGACGGTGTTGATAAAGAGGTGGAAATTTTCTGGGACTATTCTGGTTTTTCCCATCACCATTGAGAAGCAGATCATAGCCACACCCATGCTGAGCATTTGTCCCAATATTCTCATGCTGCTTACCATTCCGGATGCGACTCCATAATGGCGCCTTTCCACCGAACCCATAATAGCGTTCATGTTAGGAGAAGAGAAGAGAGCAAAACCAATCCCGAGCAAACCTAAATTTACTATTATCTCCATCAACCGGGTTTGTTCATGCAGAAGACTGAAATAGAGGAGGCCGGCGACGGTGATTCCCATGCCGATAGAGGCCATTATTCTGGGCTCAATTTTGTCTGATAGACGTCCGGCAAAGGGGGAAACCAGAGCCATAAAAACCGGTTGGCAAACCAAAACCACACCTGCCTCCTGGGGGCTGAAACCTTTTATATATTGTAAATAGAGGCTGATAAGAAAAGTTATAGCAAAAGTAGCGCTGTAATGGAGTAGAGCAGCTAAGTTAGAAAAGGCGAACACCCGGTTGGTTACAAAAATAGATATATTCAATACCGGATTTTCCAGTTGTTTTTCCCAGATGATAAACAGAACTATTCCCAAAATACCGGCGCTGGTAAAGATAAAACCAGTGGTAGCCGGTAGCCGGGAAAATCCGTAGAGCAACAAAATCACTGCCAGAGCAAATATCAGTGAACCTTTGAGGTCAAAGGGTTCTCCCTTGGCTTCGGCCCACTCCATCTTTAATTTACTGTGCACCAGCAGAATGATCAGTAGTCCCAGGGGCAAAGGAAAGATGAATATAGAGCGCCAGCCCAGGTTGCTGGTGAGAATGCCGCCTAAAAATGGACCAGGATGCCCAGCGCCTTCCCCCGCTCTTTGGGCGGAAAAATCGAGGTGATCATAGCAGTGCCGGTCGAGAAGATCATGGCGCTGCCAATCCCTTGCAAGAATCTGGTGATAAGTAACATAGCGGTGTTGAAAGAGAAGGCCACCAGCAGGGTGGAAAAGGTAAAGAATACAACTCCGGTTAAAAAAAGTTTTTTACGGCCGTAGATATCCGCCAGCCGGCCACAGGGGATCAAGGAAATAGCCGCGGCCAGCAGAAAAGAGGTGGCTACCCAGTTTAACAGCACGTTATCCAGACCAAACTCTTTTCCTATGGCAGGCAGGGCAATATTTACCGCTGAAAGCATAAAAGGGGTAAAGAATGAACTTAGAGCCGCGGCCAACAGGGCAACTCTTTGGCTGGCAACATCATAATGCCGGTTTGGTCTATTATTATTAAAATTGGTGGAGGTGTTATGGGTCATTTTTAAATCTGCTGCAGATTTTGTGTTGAAGGCTGTTTTCTTTGGGGCTTGACATGCCAAGACTATTTTATTAGCATGTTCTTTAATCTAAAATCAACCACTAAACTTGGTGGACAGCGGTTCTCTAACACCTCTCTTTTCGAGCTAACGGTTGATTCTGGGTTTGATAAAAATTAAATTTACCAATTTGGAGTAACACCATGAAAGAAACCATCATCAATGATTTTCCCGTGGATCTGGAAGGCTATTTGAGAAAAGTTCATTACAATGAAGAACTAAATACTTGGCTCTACAAGCAGATCAACTACAAGTCCAGGGAGTGTTTAGAACAACGGGAGACCGACCAGGAGATCTACCGCAAGGTAAAATTGATCCCTGATCGGGAGGTACCGGCTTCCATCAAGAAGGTAATGGGTGGCAAGCACTTGGAATATATCGAGGAAACTACTTATTACAAAGATAAACAGCGGATGACCATCAGCAACACCCCCAACATTTTGAACAAAAAGTTCTTTTTTAAAGGCGAGTTAAAGTTGGTGCCAATCGGTGACAACTCTATCCGGCGGGAGTTTGAGATGGAGGTGAAGGTAAAGATTTTTGGCCTGGGCACCATAATCGAAAAGTTTTTGTTTGAGCAAATAAAAAAAGGTTATGCAAAAGGCGCCGATCTGACCATCCAATACCTTAATGGTGAACTGCAAATCGATTGAACCCCATCAAATCTGCCTTTTCTCCGGTTTGGGAATAAAATCAGGTGCACTATTGTTTTATCAATGGAAGGGTTAGTTCTCGGATGAGAACTTAATAATTCGATTCCATAGAGATTGGGTGTAATGCTGAATATTTTTTTAAACCAGAAAAAAAGAGAAGAAGGGGTTTTTAAGGAGGAGATTTGCCTGTATATAGACGATCTTTATGCCTATGCCCTCAGTCTTTGCCGAAATCCTTCCGATGCTCAAGATTTGGTGCAAGAAACTTATCTGAAAGCAATACGGTTTCATAGCCGGTTTAAACCTGGAACGAACCTCCGGGCCTGGCTGTTTACTATTCTCCACAACACCTTTAAAAATAATTATCGCAAGCAGAAAAGGGAGATAGTCCATAATTTGTTTGAAAATGAAACCATACCGGAAGATTCTGAGCCCGCTTTTCCCGGTATCGATTTGGATCCCCAGGGCCATTTTTTTAGCAAGATTGTTTCAGATCAGGTGCAAAAGGCTTTTTTACAAATTTCTATTGATTTTAGAGAAGTGATTTTGCTCTGCGATCTTTACGATTTTTCTTACCGGGAGATAGCCCAAATGCTCGATTGTCCGGTAGGAACAGTGATGTCAAGGCTTTTTCGGGGGAGGAAACTTTTACAGAAGATACTGTTCAATTACGCCCGGCAAAATAATTTGCTCACTAATTCTAAAGAGAGTGTGCCGGAGATGGAGAGAGATAGTAACAGCGGTTCTATTATTGAGCCGGAGATCAATAATTGGCATAGAAAATCAGGGAGCGGCAACTAATATGGATTGCTGCCATTTTCAAAAGTTTATCCAACTCTATTTGGACTGTGAATTGGATGGAGAGGAGCAACAGGTTTTTAAAGAGCATTTCCACAACTGTCCCACTTGTCAAGATCTATTGTATTTTCAGCAGAATTTTAAAACCTTACTGAAGAGCAGTTGCCAACCGGGCCAGGCGCCTCAAACCCTAAAGAGAAATATTCGACAGATGGTGGAGGGAGATAAGATAGGCCAGGGTTTGAAATATTTTGTTTTCTTCAAAGCATTGCCCGCTGCTGTGGCAGCCATGTTGATTATCGCCTTTGCCTGGACTTTTATTAGTGTTGATCGGCAAAATTTAATAGATGAATCGGTAAAGCGCCATACCGCTGATTTGGCTTTTGATATGGAAAGTGAAGATTCGCGCCATCTGAGCCACTGGTTGAGCAAGAATTTGAAATATGCGGTAAAAGTACCCGATTTTACTCATTATAATCTCAAACTCAGAGGCGCCCGCCTTAGTTATATCAACAATACTCCGGTGGCCCAGGTTATTTACCAGAGTCCAGGAGGCAATAAAACCACCTTGCTCCTTTACCCGCCCGAGGAGATCACCAGGTCCATCAATATTCCTTTTCGTCAGGGCCGGCCAGCGGATATCAGCGGCAGAGAGAAGGGATACAATGTAATTCTCTGGCGCGAAGGCCACAATGGTTACTCTTTGGTCTCCGATATGGAGAAGCAGGATATGATCCGGCTGATCAACTATTGAAACCTGCCCCCAAAAATGGTAAACTGGTTTTTAAATATTACTATTTGGAAAGGCTTATACATGTTGATCAGATTTGTATCCATTTTGACCGTTACTTTAACTCTGATTTTTTTGGTGGGGATTATTGATGCTAAGGAACTTGCTGAACACCCAGGCGGCGTTACTACCTCTTTGCCTTCAATACCATTAAAGGTAAAATCAGCCCAGCATAAGTTGAAGCAGGTGGCCGGAGCCAAAGTGGTTTTTGACTTTAAGCCTGGGGAGCCGATGCCGGTGGGGATCAGAAAAATAGCACTCGTACCGCCCCAGGGAATAGATGGAGCCAGGGAGATTGCCCAGTGGTTTATTAGACAACACGGCGATCTTTTTTTGCTGGATAAAAATAATCGTTTGGCTTTTAGCGGTATAGAGTCCAGTAAATACAGCATTCAATTGACTTTTCAACAACATTTCTGCCAATTACCTGTTTGGCAAAGTAATCTGCATATTAAAATGAACCACCAAAAAGTGGTACAACAGGCTTTTTCCAGCCTAAAGGCGCCTAATAGCCAATGTCCTGATAAAAAAAATTGGATCTCTCAAATGGCGGCTTACAAAATTGCCCTGAAGGCAAGTTTTAAAGATGATGCACCCCTTTTATTGAAGAAATGGGGCAAAGGAAAAATGTATTTTCTGGCCACCAAACCAGAGATAATACCGGTTTACCATATAATATTACCGGCTTTGAACAGCATCACCCATATCGATTATCTGGTGGATGCCAGAGATGGCAAAATCGTTATGAACAGAGATCGGGCCAGGTATTGATAAAGACCAATTGCGAATGTGGAAAGTTTGGAAATATTATGAGATCTAAAATCGAAAATAAGATAGTGTTTTTACTGCTACTTTTAACCATTTTTTCCCAAGGCTGTGGAGAGGATGAAGATAAGAAATTTTTACGTTCTCACCCTTCTGCCTCATATTATAGCAACTTTGACTTAGCCAGAAATAAACTGGGACCAGGGCTTTATCCCAGACATTGGGCCCGTCTGTTTGCTCTTGATCCGGAAACTGACCAGAATCAACGGCAGGAAGTTCAAATTTCCAACTTGTCCGAAACTGGTGGAAAATTGGTGGGAGAATTCATAGAGGCTAAAAATTGTTTGAACAGCGAGGATAGTCCTTGCCTGCTTAAAATGATCTGTCTTTGCAAAGAGGAAAACACGGTAGAATCGGTGGGGCTTAACTACCTTCATGTAGAACCACCGGAAAAGTTTAGTCAGCCTGGCGATCAATTTTCAGAATTAATGCTTTATTACCATGTCAACCAGATGTACAAATTTTTTAAGGAGGAGTTTGGTTATACAGGCCATGAAAAGAGGAAAGTTGTGGCCACCGCCAATATGCAATTCAAGCTGCGAGAAGTATGGACACCTTTTGACAATGCTATGTATTTGCCCAAAGAGTCCAGCCAGAGTTTACCACCTCTTTTTAGACGGGAGTTCGACAGCCTGATGTTTGGTCAGGGCAAATTGGTGGATTATTCCTATGATGCCAGCGTAATCTACCATGAGTATACCCATTTTATAGTTGGCATAAAGAGATTGAACGGCTATGGGGTGGATCAGTATGGGCTGGACAATTCACCTATATCTATCAATGAGGGTTATGCTGATTATTTTCCTGCGTCCTTTAGAAAGGATCCCGTGATAGGCAATTATGCCCTCAATAAGATGAGACCGGGAGAGACTTATGCCCGTAATTTGGAAGAGTTTTTCCGCTGCCAGGATTGGCAATCAGAGGTTCATGCCAACGGACGGCTATGGAGTTCGGCTCTTTGGGCAATAGAGAAAAAAATCGGCCCCAAAAAGGCGCGCCGCATTGCTTTTGAGGCTTTGTTGGGTATGAAGCAGGATACCTCTATCCCACAGGCGGTTCAAATGTTGGTGGATGAGGCGGAAAAATTAACGCCGCCGGTTGATGAGGAAGTGAAAAAGATCTTAAACGACCGAGGTTTGTTGGACTGCAAGCGAATCAAACCTCTACTGTTAGAAAAATTTGACTCCCAGAAAAAGATTGTTCAGGTGGAAGGAACCAGCAGCATCGGTAGCCCTCATTTTTCCAATTATGTTCCTGGATATATTCAATATAAAGTTGATATAAAAGAGGGGACCAAAGCGCTTTTAATAACCAGCGAGGCATTAAAACTAGATGCTGTTTTTGGCGGCATCATGGGTTCTTCTCCTTCACCGTCAGATATTGGTATAGCCCTGAAAAAAGATGATCCCATCACTTACGATTACAATGCCACCCCGGCTCAATCTTCAGCTGATTTGATTATCTCCAATGCCAAGAAGGTGAAAGTTTTTGGACCATGCCTCCAGCCCGGTACCCATTATCTGCAACTATTGAACTACCAGACAAACCAGGTGATAGTGACCTCTTTAAACGTTAAGCAACTGCAAGAAGTGCCCCTGGGATTGTCCAATTATAATAACTGTGTTCTTACCTTTAAATGACCAGTGTCATGTTAAAAGACAAATGTCGCTTGGCTTGACAGGGCTCTCAGGGCTCGCTCAGAATGCGAAGTGCCCAGAGGGTGCAAAGTTATTTTTGTAAGCGCCCGTAGGGTGAATCCAGTCTGAGTGAATATAATATCCCTTGATTAGATATCAGGTAGATTTGGTGTTTGTTTACCGTGCTGCCGTATATTCCACTGCCAGTATAAAATCTGTCCATAAAAGTACCATATTCTTTATCCAGCAGGAATAAACCGTTTTCACTGGTGCCGGCCAACAGGATATTATTGTAAATTTGCAGGGAGTTGATTGTTCCCTGGTTAAGTTTGAATACCCATTGGGGTCGACGGCTATCGATATCAACGGTTTTTACCTGGCCGTCACTATTACCCAGGTAGAGCCACCCTCTATCAATGGTAAAAGCGGTAATTCCCTTGAAGGGAAAGGTCTCTTTAACTTCTCCATCTTTATGACTTATACGATAAATACCCAGGGAGTGAACTGACACAAATAGATGGGCATCATATATTTTGGGTTTTATATCGATATCTCTAAATCGTCCTTCTCCGGGCAACGCTTTTTTCCATACCAGAGAACCATCAGAAGCATCTAATTTACATAGCATGCCCTGGCTAAAACCAGCATAAATATAGTTTTCATAAAAGGTTAGTTGAGCATAGCCATAAATCGTCATCTTGTTGACCGAAGGCGCCTGGTAATGCCATAGCCATTTTCCGCTGTCAGCCTCTAGAGCCACTATTTTTCCTACCTGGTTAGCGAAATATAGCGTCCCATTTTTTATTACCGGCTTTCTGGTTATTTCCCCGCCTGAGGAGTAGCGCCAGAGTTCCTGGCCGCTGCTGTAATCCATGGCGTACAAATAACCTTTGTCATCACCGAAATAGACCATATTTTCAAAAAAACTGGCTTCGGAACTAATGCTGCCCTCTGCCTGGAATTGCCACAATTTACGTCCATAAAGGGAATTGAAGCAATAAAACAGAGAGCCTGAACTACCGGCGCAAACTGTGTCGCCATTGAAGTTGGTTCCCGGCAGAGCGGATTCAAAAGAGTGGTAATTGTCAAACCGATCTCCTTTGAGATCAAAATGCCAGTTATGAAAGATGGTTTTTTTATGCTCGACAATATGAGCGAATTTATTTTTTGATTTTTGATGGGAACAACCAGATGCAAAAAACATGAGGCAGATCAATATACATAATTTCTTCATAACCTCAAACTCCTAACCGGTTTTGTATCTCCTTTACCCTGGCCTTTAATTTGGAAGTTGGAAATTTCTCTAAAAATTGTTTTATCAGTTCTTGAACTGAATCTTTCTTGCCCTGGATTTTTGAAATTCTTATTTGGTGAAACAGACCATAGTCGTTATAGAAACCCTCGTTATCAGAAATCTTTTGGTAGTATTGGAGCGCTTTTGCATACTCTTTTTTATTTTCGTAATAATAGCCCAAATTTTCCAGTATGAGGGGGTAGATGTAACGGTCATCAGCCAATTTTTTTTCCAGATACTTATAGTCCTCCAGCACGGCTTCCTGGTCATCTTCTTCCAAAGCCAAGTCAGAGGCAAAGATCCTGGACAGGTATTCCACTTTGCTGGAAGAATGTTTTTGCTGTATCTCTTTTAGTTTGTCTACTATTTTACCGTAGCGCTCCTGTTCATCTTTAAACTGTTTTTGGGTATCCACTTTATTGTTCTCTGTGGTATCATTCTTTTTTTCTTTTTCAACCACAGTCCAGGTGGACATTTCAGCGGCCTCAAGCAACAATTTGGAGGCGTCGATGTGGTGAGAACGTTTCCAGAAATGAATGCTGGAAATGATGACCACTATAACCAAAATGCAAACAATAGCGGTGATAACTTGTTTCAGGTGTTCTTGCAGCCAGTTAAATGCTTTGGAGGAAAAAGTGATAAACTCATCTGGTTGCTCCATCTCCTTCCTGGTGACTTTTTTCTCTTTTTTTGTCATAATTATTACTCGCTTTAGGTTGATGGTTAATATAAGACCATTTTATGAATAGATAAATTACTATATTAAAATCAGTTTTTTATGTCAACATGCCCTTTATAAATAAATGCAAGAAAATATATCACCGCTGGAGTGACCAGGACTCTGTAGTCAAGAAAAGCATCTCCTGGCTGACCAGAGAGGTCCAGCAGTTTTTTTTTCCAGCGGTTTGCATTCACTGCCATAATTATTTGCCCCAACCGGCAGATTGGCTCTGCAGCACTTGTGCGGAAACCCTGGAGCCAACAACCCAGACCCGTTTGTTTTCCGATTCTCTGGCATTTGATTATTATGCGTTCTACCAATACCGGGGAGTCTTAAAAGAGGTGATTAAAAGATTCAAATACCATGATTGTCCATACCTCACCAACGGGTTGGTGGGTCTGATGTTTCCCTGGTTGAGTCAAATTGATCTTTTAGGGTATCGGCAAATAGTTCCGGTGCCTCTGCATGTGAATAGGCTGCGGCATCGAGGTTATAACCAATCTGCCCTGATGGCGCTGAAAATAGCTAAAAGATTCAATAGGGGACAAAAAACTGCCGCCAGCCGCCTGAAAGTCAGTCTGGATAATTTGGTTAGAATAAAAGATACTCCTCCCCAGGTAGATTTAGATGCCTTGAGCCGAAGCAAAAATGTAAAAGATGCTTTTCGGATTAAAAATAGAGAGTCTGTGGATGGAAAAAGTATTCTATTGCTTGACGATGTGATCACCACCGGTTCTACGGTGAGAGAGTGCGTAAAAGAGTTGCACCGGGCTGGCGCCGCCAGAATTACCGTCATCGCCCTGGCAACGGGTTAGTTGGACTAATTGGGAATAAGGATGAGGAGCGATGGGAACAGTATTCTTCATTTGACAAGCTGATTGATGTTAGTTATAGTTAAAGACTAGCATATTTTTTTTCAATTCTCGTTTCATTTATCAACCCGCGAACGGGGTGGAGATGAGCGGGGTTTAATTACCGGGGGGGAAAATGAAACCCAAAAACATGATCATTCTAAAAATAGCGCTTATCTCTGCTATGGCCATATTACTAACTATTTTTGTTAATTGTGGTTCTTCCACAACCACCGGTGGCACAACGGATGGCACTACCGGCGGAACCGGCAGCGACAACATCTCCTGTGTTGCAGACCAGGATTGCATAAGCCAGAAAGGGCAAAATTGGTATTGCAACGGTGGAGTCTGTATGGAAGGAACAACCTGTGTGCAAAATCAAGATTGTCAGGATCCTACTCAGGTATGCTATATCCCTCAAGGTTCATCCTCTGGTTCCTGCATCTTTGACTGTAGCCCCCAGACCCCTTGTACTAAACCGTATATCTGTTCTGAAAGCAGGTGCCTTCAACCTCAGGAGGATACTCCCTGTTATGGCACTGATCCTTGTAGCGAACTTTTAGCCTGCGTGGACAACCGCTGTGCCAAGATGTGTACCACTGATATAGATTGCACTACCCCTAAAAAGTGTGGTCCGGCCAGGTTTATTTCCGGTGGAAATTACCGGGTGTGCGAATACAGTCAACAACTCGTTGAGTGCACCACCGACAGTCAATGCAATACCGTCCAGGGCGAGTATTGCGATCTCAACACCAATCCTGGCCAGTGTAAGCCCAGCCCCTGCGGCAGCGCTTGTCCTCAGGGCTATGTATGTAATGTACTAACGACTCAGTGCGAGCCAGGCGGAACTACTGGTGCCGTCAAATGTAACAGCAATATGGATTGCGCACAGGGCCAGGAATGCAACCTGCTTAACGGCACCTGTCAAGCGCAAGGTGGTGGTGGCAGCGGTAAGTGTCAGAGCGATTTGGAATGCACCGCACCGGCCCGTTGTAATTTGCAAACCGGTATGTGTGAAGGTGGCGGTGGTAGCGGTTCAGGAGCAGCTGGTTCTGCCTGTACGAGCAAAGCCGATTGCCAACCAGATATGATTTGCGGGATGTTGACTAAAAAATGTTTAGAAACCTGCTCTGCAACCAAACCATGCTCTGATTCAGCTAAGCAGTGTAAGGAGCTAATGGGCACGGGCTTCTGCATATAAAGAATTCGGATGCATCTTCACCAGCGTTGTTGCAGGCGAAAAAATTATCCTCGACGTATTAGTTATACGACTGCGGTAATTTTTTCGCCTGCGCCTAGCTGGTGAAGCGCCTCCAAATTCTTTTGCAATAAGAACAATTTCGTATAATTTCAGCAATTCAAAATCGTCCTTCCCGCGGGGATCACCTTTCCCACAGGGATCACCTTTCCCACAGGGATCACCTTCGGCGTCGGTGTCGGCGTCGGCGTCGGTGTATTGGGTAATAGACCATCTTCCTATTGATATAGCAAACAGTGTAACCGAGTGACATGAACCCTGGTTAATTATCGGTTGGCCACTATCTTCTTGCCGTAGATTCGGGCCCCTTTAATTTTACCAACAAATGGGAGTTCGCCTTTACTTTTTTTCTTCGGAGGAGTTTTTGATAACTTTCTGTTTATTTCAGGTAGTTGGTCAAGCAACATCTTCTCTATGGCCTTGGAGTTGATCTCCTTATCAGCGGCCACCACCAGAATTAACCCTTTTTGGAAACTTTGGTTGACAGATGAGTTTAGAGAGATCTCAACCGGCAGGGGGATCTCTTGGCCAGCATTTATTTTTACCGATTTGGCTCCCTGGGGAGGAAAATAGCCATAGAATTTGTCCTGTTGGTCAATAAAGGCTACCAGTATATTTTGCGGTATAGGAAGATTAAAAAATAGATGTATGGTTTCCTCTTCAGTTATCTGAGAGTTTCTCCAGGGCTCCAATGATCCATTATGCCCAATTTTTTTTTTCATAGCCCAAATTTTGGTTGAAAAAGCGGAATTCGATTTTGGCGCAGAGATATCTGTGGATATTAAAGGAGCAATAAAATAGGTAGGTAATTTGATAATAACGATTAAAGAAGCGGCTACTACAAACAATATCAATAGAGTCAGGACCCGGTTTTTACTGGACCGGGGCTTAAACGATCTTTCCCGGCGCTCTCGTCTTCTCTTGACCAGATCCTGAATCTTTTGTGACATGACCCTTATTGGTACATATTCTCTATCTCTTTATCATATTTATCATTGACCACCCGGCGTTTGAGTTTCATGGTGGGGGTAAGTTCATCCCCTTCAAGGGTCAATTCCTGGGGCAAAATAGTAAACTTTTTAATGGTTTGTACCCGGGCCAGTTTTGGGTTAACCAGGTCCAGTTCATTTTGGATATGGGCAATGAACTTATCGCATTTTGACGCCTCTTCCATGTTGGTAGCCGGACTGCCTGCAATAGAGGCTTCATCCATAACTTTATCGCCATTAAGGGTCAAAAGGGCAGTGAGATATTTACGCCGGTCGCCAATGACCACCGCCTGGCTGACAGCAGCAATGGCCTTTAATTTCCCCTCTATCTCCTGGGGAGCGATATTTTCGCCACCGGCAGTGATGATCAACTCTTTTTTTCGGTCGGTGATTTTAAGGAAATTATCAGCATCTATTTCACCCACATCGCCGGTATGAACCCAGCCGTCATCATCAAGAGTTTCTTTGGTGGCCTCTGGATTTTTAAAGTAACCCTTAAAAACACTTCTGCCTTTAAACAGTATCTCCTGGTCTTCAGCCAGTTTAATGTCGGCGCCATTAATGACAAATCCCGCTTTTCCGGTTTTGTAGCGCCAGGGCAGGGAAGTGGTGCCAGGACCGGTTAATTCGCTCATACCATAAACTTCACAGAGCGGTAGGCTCAAACTGAGGAAGAATTCCAAGGTGTCAAGAGAGATTGGAGCAGCGGTAGTCATGCACAACCGGCACTGGTCCAGACCTAATTTGTCCCTTACCTTGGAGAAAACCAATTTGTTGGCTAGAAAATAGAGGAAAGGGCGGGAACTATTTTCCTGGTCGGCATATCCCCCCTTTAGCCCAATTTTTCGGGCCCAGGCAGCAATTTTTTTCTTGATAGGCGAATTTTGGGCGCCGGCAGCCATCATTTTTTCCTGTATTTTTTCCCATACTCTGGGCACCCCCACAAAGATGGTTGGATGAACTTCTCTAAGGTTGTCACCCAATTTTTCTAGATTTTCGGCAAAATAGACACTGGCGCCAGTTACAAGGGGACTGTGCACGCTGACTACTTGTTCGGCAATATGGCTTAGCGGCAGATAACTGATCAAACGGTCTTTGGAGTTGGATTTTACCATTTCTACAATGGTTTTAGTGGTCCAGGTAATATTGTCGTGGCTGAGCATAACCCCTTTAGGGTCGCCGGTAGTACCGGAGGTGTAGATAAGAGTGCATAAATCATCGGGCTTTTGAGCATTTATCCTTTTTTCCAACTCTTCATCGGTAATTTTTTCCGCCAAAGAGGGCAGATCTTTCCAGGAATAAACATTTTTGTCATTATCCGAACCTTTAATTAGCACAATAGCCTTGAGATTGGGCAATTTACCTTTTAATTGTTTAAATTTAGCCAGTTGATCCTGGTCTTCCACCACTACCACAGCCGCATCGCTGTGTTCGGTAATATATTGGCATTGCTCTGGGGTATTGGTGGCATAGATGCCTACCGGAACCCCACCGGCAAAAATAGCGCCCAGATCACTGTAAAACCATTGGGGGCAATTATTACCCACGATAGCCACCGCTTTTTGGGCATCTAAACCCAGAGCCATAAAGGCTTTGGCGGTAATTATAATTTCCTGGTAGTAATCTTTCCAGGTTACTGTATCCCAACCACCCTGGTCATTTTTTGATTTCAGGGCTGGTAATTCAGCGTAGCGAGCAGCGGTTTCTTTCATTAATGTCATTACGGTAGTAGCCATATTTCCTCCAGATTAAAATATTGAAATAATCAAAGTAGGTCGCTAAATTTATTTTAATAAAATGATCAAAATGATTTATATATAAATATCTGTTTTTTTAATGTTATGCAATATCTTTCTGTATCAGCGTGAAAAAATGATTGAAAAATAGAGGCAAGAGCAATAGTATAATTTTAGTTTGATTCATCACCATACCATACTAAACAAATCAACTGCACAGGCCAAGAGATGGACAGAATAGAGATAGAAAAGACTATAAAGAAGAAGGGCAAATCTCTGGTGGATGCCGGGCGGCTGTTAAAGCCCGGGGGGAGAAAAAAGATCCGCCGGGTCATATCTAAATGGAAAAAGCGGGGGCTAAATTTTTTTGTGGTCACCGTAAATCCCCAGGAGGAGATAGAGGAATATTTTCAGATCTATGACAATCTCTCTATGGGCAAGAAGGATATTTTGATCCTGTTTAATCGCCATAGTTGGTGGTCTTTCAGCCAGGGAGTAGATGCTCAATTGCTAAAATCGGCCCGTGACGCCAGCCGTGGAGATTTGCGTATCAACTTTGCCGCCGGCTTAACAAGTTTGATAAATGCCACCGCCCAAAGGGCCAGGCCGGCAAGTATTCCAAAGAGAAAAGGTGGTCAGCGCCGAACTAACGTACCGGCGCCGGCAGGCAGAAGCGACCGCCGCGGCGCGTTGAAATCCTGTAT
>CAZTWC010000076.1:0-13786 GCA_964617105.1 uncultured Myxococcia bacterium | reverse complement strand
ACTGACGAACAATTAGAGAGAGCATGCAGTTCCATCTGCGGCAGCGGGGTGGAAATCTGCAGCGCCGGAAAGTGGGGAAGTTGCTCGGCTACTCAGCCTACTACTGAAATTTGCGATGGCAAAGATAACGATTGTGATGGAAAAACTGACGATGGTTTTGACAAAGATGGCGATAACCAAACCACCTGTGAAGGCGATTGCGATGATCGGGATCGCGATAAAAATAGCAACGCCCCAGAGATCTGTGACGGCCAGGACAATGACTGCGATACTTTAACCGATGAGAACTTTGATCTGGATACAGACCTGAACAACTGCGGATTCTGCGGTAGCGTCTGCCAGGTACCCAATGCTGTGACGGCCTGCGTGGGCGGCCAATGCACAATCAGCAGTTGCCAGGACGATTACCTGGATTTGGACAAACAAGTAAAAACCGGATGCGAATACAACTGCGTCCCATCAGGTCCAGAAGTTTGCGATAGCAAGGACAATGACTGCGATGGCGAAAATAACGAAGGGGTGACCAATGCCTGCGGCGGTTGTACTTCCCTGACAGAAAAACCGGGTGACCCATGCGATGGCAATGATTCCGACCAGTGTAAAAATGGCACTTGGACTTGCGATGCCTATAAAGAAAGCGTGATATGTGTAAACGAGAGCCAGGAAAATATTGTTGAGATATGTGACGGCCTGGATAATGACTGTGATGGCGAAACTGATGGAGGTTTTGACAAAGATGGCGACACAGTGACCACCTGTGGAGGCGATTGCGATGACAACGATAAAGCCAGGTACACTGGGGCGGAGGAGATTTGTGACGGCAAGGATAATGATTGCGACAGCATAACTGATGAAGATTTAACTCCGTCGGCAGCAGACAAAACCCAGGGTCTCTGCACTGGACAGGTCAAAGTATGTGATGGTGCCCATGGATGGCAAGAACCCGATTACCAAACCCTTACCGGCTATGAACAGACTGAGACTCTTTGCGATGGCCTGGATAACGATTGTAACGGCACTGCAGATATGGGATGCGCTTGCCAATCCGGAGAAACACGAGCCTGCGGAACCTCCAGTGTGGGTATATGCCTGATGGGCTCTCAGCAATGTGTCCAGGGGCAATGGCAAAATTGTGAAGGAAATGTGGATCCTCAAACGGAAATTTGTGACGGCAAAGATAATGATTGCGATCGTGAAAACGATGAAGATTTTGATTTGACTGGCGATGTTAACAACTGCGGAGCCTGTGATAAGGTCTGTCAGGCGGACAATGCCGTAATGGCCTGTGTGGGCGGCTTGTGTAAAATTACCGCTTGCCAGTATGGATACCAAAATGTAGACGGCAATATTGAAAACGGCTGCGAATACAACTGCACTCCATCTGGTCCAGAAGTTTGTGATGGGCAAGACAATGACTGTAATGGCACAATTGATGAGGAGGTAACCAATGCCTGCGGCGGTTGCGGAACCCTGACCGGTACTCCGGGGGACTCCTGCGATGGCGCAGACAGCGACCAGTGTAAAAATGGAACCTTTACCTGCACCACCGATAAAACCAGCGTGGAGTGCGTAAACGAAAGCCTGGAGAACATTGTCGAGGTCTGCGATGGCGCAGACAATGACTGTAACCACTTGATAGATGAAAATTTGACTGCACCAATAGCGGATAAAATCGCTGGGGTTTGCCATGGACAAATAAAGGTCTGCCAGGGTTACGAGGGTTGGCTAGAGCCTGAATACCAGGAGAATATTACCACCTATGAAGAAACCGAAACCACCTGCGACAATCTGGACAACGACTGTGACGGCCAAATTGATGAAGGGCTCTCCCAGGAGTGCAGTTCCGCCTGTGGCACTGGAACTAAAACTTGCGTTGAGGGAGCCTGGGCAGGCTGCGATGCGCCTCAACCAGAAACTGAACTCTGTGACGCCCAGGACAACGACTGTGACGGCCAGACTGATGAAGATTTTGACCTTGACAGTGATGGTTATACCACCTGTAACGGAGATTGCAATGACGCCGACTCTACAGTGTATACTGGGGCGGATGAACTCTGTGATGGTATTGACAACGACTGTGACGAGTCAGTTGACGAGGGGTGTTATTATCCCTTAACTGCCTCTGGCTATCATTTCTCCTGCCTGATTAAAGACGATGGCACTCTCTGGTGCTGGGGTCTAAATAATGAAGGCCACCTGGGAGACGGGACCCAGGCAACCAAACCAGAGCCGGTGCAAATTGGCAGCGATACCTGGAAAGCCATCTCCATAGGCGAATTTCATGCCTGCGCCATTAAAAGCGATTTTACTCTCTGGTGTTGGGGAAGTAACTCTTACGGCCAACTCGGGGACGGTACCAAGATATTCAAAACTTCTCCTCAACTAGTGGGCGGCACCGACAATTGGGCGTTCGTGGCGGCAGGCTATCAAAACACCTGCGCTATAAAACGGGATGGCACTCTCTGGTGTTGGGGTAATAACGAAAAGGGACAATTGGGTGATAACACCACCACGGAGAGCCTGACCCCAAAACAGGTTGGAACCGATAAATGGGTACGGGTGGCAGGGGGCAGTCAATTTGTCTGCGCCATAAAAAATGATAACAAACTTTACTGTTGGGGTTACAACCAGATGGGCCAACTGGGCAACGGCAATAACCAGGACAGTAAAGTGCCGGTGCAAATTGACTCAAGAGATTGGCAGGCCATAACTGCCGGCACCTGGCATACTTGCGGCATCAAAACCGATTATATCTATTGCTGGGGCCACAATAGCAATGGCCAACTGGGACTGGGCGCCACTGGAGATAAAAACTCCCCTACCCTGGTGAATAGCACCGATAAATGGCTGGAGATAAATGGCGGCGCCTGGCACACCTGCGCTGTGCAGGAAAACCAGAGCCAGGGAAAAGATGTGCTCTGGTGCTGGGGAAAAAACGATTACGGCCAGGTTGGCAACAGTTCGGTGGCGGATCAAAATACGCCACAAGTAACCAATAGAGCAAATGACTGGACCTCTTTGGCTGTGGGCAATTTTCATACCTGCGCCTCTACCATTGATAAAACCAGCGGTAATAAGGGGCTCTATTGCTGGGGAATTAACGATATTGGCCAACTGGGATTAGGGGCTTCGCAAGTAGGGGACAAAACCGTTCCCGCCCAGATTGAAGCGGGAGGTACCTGGATAGGGGTCTGGACTGGTGACTATCATACCTGCGCCCTGAAAAGTGTTGAACAAACCATAAACCTCTACTGCTGGGGAAAAAATAGTTACGGCCAGGTTGGTAACAACAGCACCAGTTTGGCTAAAACTCCGGTAATAATCGAGGGGGGTGAACTACCGGCGGGTGAACAATTGAATTTTGCCGGTTTAGGCGCTAGCCATTCCTGTGCACTAACCGCATACGGCACTCTCTATTGCTGGGGAGCCAATACCAGCGACCAGTTAGGGCTGGGGGCGGCAGCAGGCAACTACAAGACCACTCCCAACCAGGTAGGAACTCATAACTATTGGACCGAGATAGTAGGCGGGAATTCTCATACCTGCGGATTAATGGAGGATATGCTCTACTGCTGGGGTCTCAACACCAACGGACAGTTAGGGTTGGGCAACAACGATAACAAAGATACCCCAACCATGGTGGGCGATGCTATATGGATGTATATCAGTGCTGGTGACAACCACAGTTGCGGACTACAGCAAACCAGTTCCCTATGGTGCTGGGGAAAAAATGACCAGGGACAGTTGGGCGACACCACCCAGGTGGAGAAAAACCAACCAACCCAAATCAACAACGGTGGAGGTGGAGCAATGTGGAACCACGTGGGAACTGGAAAAAATCATAGTTGTGCAATCTATAGTTCAGATGAATCCCTCTGGTGCTGGGGCGATAACCTTTATGGACAATTGGGAATCGGTAACAACGCCGGCAAATTATCTCCGGAGATACTTCCTCCAGAGATAGTTGGGCAGGGGGCAACCTGGGGCTATGTCGGCCCAGGTAAAAACCATACCTGCGCAGTTAAAAAAGACCACACCCTCTGGTGCTCTGGAGACAACCTCAATGGCCAGTTGGGCAACGGCTCCACCTCCAGCCTCAACACCATGACCCAAATCGGCATCGACACCACCTGGGTGCAGGTTGAGGGCGGCGGCCAACACACCTGCGGCGTAAAAATCGACAACTCTCTCTGGTGCTGGGGCGATAACTCTTTTGGCCAATTGGGTGACGGCACCACCTACAAAGAAACTCCCACCTTAGTTCTCACCCAGGGGGAATTTGGTGAACATTGACATTGGTTATTTCTTATTTTAGGGTATCGTTGAGCGCTAATTTTAGGGAAGTTCGGAACAGTGTAATAGTCCGGAAAAAAATTTATCACTATTTTCGCATAGCCGGGCGTAGTTAGGGTTGGAAATATAAAAAAGTTTTAAATATTTGCTGATAGTTCGTTTAATCTCCTTCCGGTGAACGACCTCGGTGATGAATCCCTCCTGGGCCTGGTAATCGGTAGTGATCACCTCCTCATCCAGAATACCTCCGGCAAGCCGGACCACACGAGGACCGGAAAAGGCCAGCATGGCGTTTTTTTCGCTGGCAATAATGGGAAACTGAAACAGAGGGCCGGCGGGAACACCGCCAGAGGTGGGATTAAGCACAAAAGCGATGGCCGGAAGATGGTGATGGGCCAATCGGCGGGTGGCATAACTGGTTTTGGCCATTTGACTGAGGGCCAGGGTTCCCTCCTGCATCCTGGCACCGCCCGAACAAGAAAAATAGAGAAAGGGGATAGAGTAGGTAATGCACGCTCTGGCTAACTGGAAAAATTTCTCACCAAAGGCCACCCCCATTGACCCGCCCAAAAAGGCAAAATCGTTAACCGCTACTCCCACCAAAAAACCGTTAATTTTTGCCATACCAGTTACCAGGCTCTCTGGAGAACCCGATTTTTTTCTGGCCATAGCCAAAACATCTGCATATAGACGTTTTCTCTCTTTGGCATCAACGATTTCATGCTGAAGCACTTCTGGAGGGAGCAAATCTTCCGGTAAAATATTGCTGAATAGTTCAACAATGGATCTCTGATCGAGAAAATTTGAAACAATATCTTTGGCATGTAGATATTCAGCCTTACCGCAATTGGGGCAGGCTTTGTAGTTATGGATATATTCTTCCATGGGAACTTGTTTACCACACCCTTTTTGAAAGGCTGAACTATCTTTCTTGCAGAGGTAATAGGCTTTGTTCATATCTAATTTCAATATATCTCGCTGGTAATAGAGACGATTGAGTTCATTATGATCTAGCCTGGATATGTCTACCTCATTTATGGGTGGTACGATATCAATCTCTTTTGAGGGGCACAATTCCGAATGAAAAGTCAAATAAAGGTTGCGATGACAACGGTTGGCCAAAGTGGCCCCGTTTTTTTGCAACCCAAAGGAGATTATCTTATCTCGGGTTAGTTTATTTAGCGCTGCACTGGATCTATCTTTAACAATATTCAACTGCCGGGCAAACTCTTCTTTTATAAAGAAAAAGGCAGATAGGGCATAGTGATCATAATCGTGAATATCAATTGGCGTATCTAAAACCTTATCCACCAATTGATATTTTTTAAGCCAATTGGCATTGCACTTTAGCAGTTTTACCGCCCTCTTTATCTCACTGTTTTTATGCCATAAAATTGAACTGCAGTGGGGAGGGCTGATTACCGCCATTATAGCATCGGCAAATATACCCAGGGGCATACCGTTGATCACGGCCAAGACCCCGCCGCTTCCGCCATCACGGTTGATAATACCCACCTTGACGGTATTCAGGTCTCCAATATCTGATATACAACTGGAAACCGCCTCGGATTGATTCAGTTTGGCCGCTCTGGTGCTGGCTTCACCGCCATGAATATCTCCAATTGACACCACAAACTCACGTTCAGATTCGGGTTGTCTATTTATCTGCTTTGCCAACTGCGAAATAAACCGAAAACCCTCTGGGCGCATGTATCCCCAGTTCTTTTGGCGCAGTTCTGCTTCAGAATTGGGAGTTATCTGGGCCAGAAACAGGGTCGGGTGTCCAAGAAAATTTTTACTTCTGGCGGCAAACAGGGTGCTGTCCGGGGTGTCGATGAGATCAAAGTCGCTGCCAGCACAAGCAATAATTCGCCGGCAAAGATCATCACCCTTTAAAGTATCATAACGGTTCACCCGGTTTTGATAGATCCACACATCATTTAGCCGATACCCCTGGTTGCTGCCATCGGGAATAGCCCGGATGGAATTGGTATCTGGATCATAACGAATTATGCCAAATGCGTTTTCTGGAATTTGGAAGCCATCGCAGGTTCCTAAATATCCTTCCACCCCACACTCATCACCTGAGGTTAATTTGGTGGATTTAATATCTACAAAAATATGAGGAGAAGATAAATTCATCTTAGGGCTCACTCAAAAATTAGCCTTTTTTATGGCCTGCCTTAAAATGCTCTTGAGAAAATAGTTGATTATGTAAAGAATCCTTGAAACTGATTCCAGAATATTCTCTTATTGCTGGTTGAATCATAAAGCAAGTAATGGATAATTTCAACATGAGATTTCACTTTATTTATCCCGCATGGCCAAAATTAACCGAACAAAACCAATTTAATCTTCCTCCTCTCGAAGTAATTCAGGCAGCAGCCTGCGTCCCATCTTCGGTAGAAGTGATGGTGACCGATGAAAATGTAAAACCTATTGATTTTAATTAGTTTAGTCCCAAATACACTACTATCGACACATTTAGTGGCTAGATTCCCGCTGTTCGTTGGAATGGCACTTTAATTTACATGTCGAAATGCTCTCTTTAAAATACTATTGATTTTTTATGGCGAATTTGGTCAAATTACTAATTAGTGTCTATTTGAACACTTCATTCAACTTAATTGATATTATTTTTACACCAAAGACAAGTGAGTAAACTATCAGTGAGGCCCTTTTATGAAACCCATTTCTGCTACAGTGACTAGTCTTATAATTACTATTTTAACTCTTGGAATTATTGGTTGTAGTAATTTTCCCTTCGAGAGTGATGAGAGTGGTGTGGCAACTCCTTGCACACATGACAGTGAATGCGCCGCTTATAAATGTAGAGATGGAAAGTGTGTAACTAAATGTCAACTTCAAAGTGACTGTAATGATGGTTATACCTGTAATCTACAATCCGGGGACTGTGTGCCGGCCAATGAAAACGTTAATAATGACTGTCCTGAGGAACAAAATGGGACTCCAATGATGTTATGTTTGCCGGGAACAGGTGGTGAGGTTTATGAAAATGACCAATTTATTCTCAATGGAAGTGCGGTTGCCTATCCTCCAGAAGCGGCTATTACCTTTCTGTGGACCCAAATATCGGGGGCTGATGTAGAATTTGTTGAAAATAGCGGCGATTCAGGTATTTGGACTTTTATTGCACCTGAGGTTTCAGAAAACAGTGAAGTTGTATTCCAATTGACCGCATCAACCGATGAACATAGTTGCAGCACAGATACAGTAAAAGTAAACATTTTAGATATACCGGAAAATAATCCGCCGGTATTTGTCAGTCCCGACACCAGCAATTTTACTATTACTCAGGGAGAAATGCTCACTTTTACCGTAGAGGCAGAGGACCCCGATGGCCATGAGGTGACTTTAACCACCAATGATCTACCGGATAATGCAGAATTTAATGGGGAAACAGGTGCCTTTATCTGGACTCCCATCAGCGGTCAGCAGGGAAATTATGTTGTAACCTTTATCGCCGCTGATAATGGGAATCCAAGTCAATCTGCGGTGTTGATAGTAACCATAGATATTGTAACACTGAACCATCCTCCAGTAATGGCCTCCATTGGAAACAAATATGTTAATGAGGGTGAAGTCATAAGTTTTATCGTAAATGCCACTGATCCGGATGGAGATCTTCTGGTTTTAAAGGCTGAAAACTTGCCGGAAAATGCGATTTTTAAACCTGAATTTTGAAAATGATATCATCGTGTCAGAGGGTGAACAAATAAATATTGAAGTATGGGGAAGCGATGCTGATGGAGATCTTTTATCATACATGGTTTCAAATAGTCCCGAAGATTCGGAGTTTTCTTTAGCCCCCAATGATAAAATGCTGTTTCAATGGACTCCAGGTTGTAACCGGGGCCGAACCGATGCCTATACTGTGGATTTTTATGTTACCGATAACGGAACGCCAACTCTTTTTAGCCACAAAAGCATTAATATTTTGGTTATTGATGTAAACACGCCACCCCAATTAGCAGCTCTGGGTAATATGCAAATTAATGAAGGTGACAACCTGGCTTTTACTGTTTCCGCCACCGATAATGACGTTTTGAATGGATGTGACAATGATACACTCACATTTTCATCAACCAACCTTCCGGCTGGGGCCGAATTTGATGAGAGCACCGGAGAATTTTTATGGACCCCCGGTTATACTGACGGAGATAATGCCGACTTAAACACCCCCTATAAAGAATACACGGTTACCCTGTCAGTAAATGATAATCATCCAGACCCCCAAAATCCTGCCGGGGCTCTTTCAGACTCCCTGATGCTAACTATTACCGTTCATAATGTAAACCAGCCGCCTCAAATAGATATAATCGGCGACCTCACGGTAAAAGAGAAAGAGAAACTGACGCTGAAAATTGTTGCCCAGGACCCCGATGGTCATACGGTATTGTTTCCAATGCCACCTCCCACCCGCAACAATGGCAATCCTTTTTGTGCTGACTATAAAGAAGGTGAGTGTATTTTTACCTGCAATAAGGATCTTAAGCAATGCACTCTGGAATGGACCCCCGATTATTATGCTGGAAACCCGGTGGACCAGGAATATGATATCACCTTTTGGGCTGAGGATAACTATACCGGAGACAGTAATTCCGGCAAAGCAAGTAAAACTGTGACCCTAAAAGTTTTAAATCAAAACCGGCCTCCAACAGCGATAAAATTAGAAATTTCAACCCTGGAAAAGGTGGCGGTAACTTTTAAGTTACTTGCCAATGATCCTGATTTTGATGAGATTGAATTTATAATTGTGGATAAACCTCTTAATGGCGATATTTTGGGGACGCCTCCCAATTTAACCTATAAACCTCATCTTAACTATAATGGCAAAGACCAGTTTAGTTTCAAAGTAAATGATGGTCAAAAGGACTCCAACACCGCTTTGGTGAGCATTGAGGTTAAACCGGTAAATGATAAGCCGGAATGGGATTTAAAACCGCCTGCTGAAATAGTTGCCGCCGAAGGAAAAGTGGTGGAGTTTAATCTTAGCGCTAGAGATCCCGATATTGAGGATTCAATTTCAATAGTTGTCAAGTGCAATCCTGAACTGGATTACTACCTTCTGGAAACTTCAAAAGATTCAGAAAAAACCGCCAAATTCTACTGGATTCCCAACTTTAATAGCCTGGGAAAATGTTTCACCTGTGAGATAACAGCATTAGATACCTTTGATGCAAAATCAGAGGCCGCATCGGTTAAGATTTGTGTAAAAGAAGATACACCACCGCCCTTTTTACCCCAGCCTCCCAATGTGTCTTCCAATGACTGGCCCGCTTTTAGGCGAAATAATACTGGCTGGTTTAATAGATCAGTTGGAAATAGTGCAACTACTAAATGGAAGATCCCCTTTGATGCTAAAATATCCCAGTCTCCTGCCATAGATGCCATGGGGAATATAATTCTGGTTACAACCGATGGTATGTTATACAAAATTAAATCTTCCGGTGAAATTATTGGCAAATATACCGTTGGAGCAGGAGAGCATGGCGCATTGAGTCGCTGGATACAGAGTTCCCCGGTTATTGATAAACAAAACATCTATGTAAATAGTGGTTCTACTGTCAACATCACCGGAAGTTCAATTACCTCAGTATTTAAGGATCTTTCGGATAGAGCGTGGCAAAAGGAGTTTTCTTCCCCACTATCCGTTTCAAATCTTCTTAGAGAAGACGGATGGCTCTATGCAGCCGATAATACCGGATTGATGTTCTTAATAAGAGCATCTGACGGATTTATTTATAGAAAAGGCGATTTAAAAGTGCAAAAACAGATCTCATCTCCGGTTGTGGGCTATTGGGGAGAGGCTTATACCACTACCAGAGATGGGCGGTTAATTGGGTGGGATCCGCTCCAGCACTACTGGGAAACCGCAGAAAGTTTCTCGGCCAGCAGAATCGATGAGTTAAAAAAATCGCTATTAGATACCAAAAAAGTTGGCAGTATTGAATCTTTTGCCTCTTCTCCGGCCGCCCTTATTAGTGCGGAAAAGAAAATAACCAAACTGTTCTATACATTAAACATGAGAACCAAAGGTCATAAATGCTCTTCAATGCTGGATTGTGAACAGTTGAATAAAACCTATGGATATAACTACCAATCTTGTTCTGAAACTTCGGATGGAACCAAAATATGTGTGCAACCAATTTCCGCTGCTACATGCGAGGAAGCCGCTTTGAAAACCAATACTCCATGTTCTATTTACGGTGGTGAAAACTGGCAGCATTTAACCTGTTATTCCAAAATGATAAAAGATAAGAGCTTTTGTGCCTACAACGCGGTTGAAGTCTATCTGGTATCAGCAGAGAATGTTGATGGAAACCTGAAATATTATGACATTGAACATGTTATGACCTCCTATGATAAAGATATTTCAAGTTCCACCGAGGATATCATTCCCCCAACACCAGCACTAGCCAATGACAATATGGTCTATTTCGGAACCCCCCGTCTTTACAGTCAGAACTGCCAGCAGAGCGGTAACTGTGATGGCTATGTATATGCTTACAAATATGGTAACTATGAATATAATTTTAGTTGGAAGTATTCGCTCCAAAACAGCGCGGTTTTCTCCGCTCCAATTATTGACAAACAGGGTTTTGTGATTGCTGCAGGCACCCATTCTGGCGAACTTCATGCAATTGATAATCGTGGTGTCTCAGTCTGGATAAACAAAGATTCGGGCGTCTTGAAGCATCATGTTTATGCACCTCCGGCAATAGGAATAGATGGTGAAGTTTATCTGGTTACAGAAAACCCTACGGGAAAGAGCCCGGCCAGTTATCTAATACGCTATGAGCCAAAGTAGTTGACCTCTACGTCAACTAACGCTTATCATGCCTCCGCGATATTGAAGGCATGATAAGCGTAATAAACTTGTTGACAGAAAAATTATAAAAACGGAAGCCTGTCGAAATGTAAGGATATATACTACATCAAATCAATAAAAAAATCCGGCGGTAATTGTTAGGAGGCTTTCGACATGTGGCAAATTTCAACCTCGAAGCCAACCCGGGGACCGCCCCACACCTTAATAATTTTGACCTTGATTGTGTACACCCATCGAGAGAATATCAATATTGACAAGTGATAAAAAGTCATATATTATTTTTATTCTTTCGACTTTAAGAACGAAAAGAATTCCCGGGATTTCAATGCCGGGTTGAATTTTCTGGCAACAACGGATATATTCCATAACGTTATTTTTTATTAAAACTGTTGGTAAATTATATTTATAAGGAGGAAAAGCCATGGCCTTGTTAATCAATGATGAATGCATCAACTGCGGTGCCTGCGAACCGGAATGTCCCAGAGAAGCTATTTTTGAGGGTGATGAACTCTATGAAATAGATGGCAGCAAATGCACTGAGTGTGAAGAAGAAGGAAACCCGCAATGCATCGAGGTCTGCCCGGTGGACTGCATCGAAAAAGTAGAATAATTATTCTAAAATCCCCCCCCCCACGGCAAAACCTCTTCCTCGGTATTGCAGTGCAGGTGGGGTTGCATGATGCTGCTTATCGGATTTGAGAGCCTAACCCAAGAAAATTTGACCGAATCAAACAAGCCTTGTAATATGGTGGAAGATTATGAAAGTCATATCGAAAAATTACACGATCATGGCATATCTATTATCGGCTGCTTTATCTTGGGTATGGAGCAGGATACTCCGGAAGTATTTGATCAAACCACTAAATTTATCAACAATTATATCGATATCCCCCAACTTAGTTTAATGACTCCCTTTCCCGGAACCGCTCTCTATAAAAAATTGAAACGGGAGAAGAGAATTTTACATAACGACTGGTCGCAATATGATATCACCCATGTGGTGTTCAAGCCAAAACATATGAGCCCCAGCGAATTGGAGGAAGGATACTGCAAAATGGTGGCGGAGATCTTCTCATTAAGTTCCATCCTAAAACGCTCATTTCGCAAAGCCCGTCATAATTTGGTCTATAACTACCAAAATCTATCTTTTAGAGAACGTTTCATGTCTACCCTGGCCCCCAACATTATCTATATGAAACTATGCCAACTCGGCAGATAGTGTCCATCCAGAAATTAACCAGTTCTCTTCAAAACAAAAGTGAATTTAGACTTTTTCTCGACATCTATAATTTGTTTTGATAAAATGATAATTTATCAAAATATTTAGTGAAATGTCGCCTTAGACGATAATGCTAACCTTGGGGGAAAAATCAATGGATGTTAGGTGCTCAAATTGCCAGACAGAATATGAATTTGATGAAAGCCGGATTCCTGCCAACGGTGCATCGGTTAAATGTTCCAACTGTTACCACGTCTTTCGCATTGAGAAACAAGCACCAACCGTACAATCAGTTAGACCGGCACCGGCCCAAACCCAGAACCAGGAACCTGCTGCGCAGCCCTGGATTGTCAGGGGTCAGGATGGCTCCACTATCACCTGCAATGGTTTATCCGATATTCAACATATGATCAAAGCAAACCGGTTAACTCGAGATGATTATCTCCAAAAACCGGGCCAAGACTGGATTGCTCTGGGAGATGTCCCAGAATTAGTTAGTATTTTCAATATGTTTAGCGTGCCTGAAGCAGCACCAACCCAGGCTCCTTTTCCCATTTCACCACAATCAGCAGCACCTAACCAGGCCACTCAACTTTTTATAAAACAGGCCGACTTTTCCAGCCCTATAAAAGAGACGGAAACTCACCCAAAAACCTTGGATACTCCCTGGCCTCAAATTGAGCCATCGCCCCATCAATCCCAGCCTGAAATACCGGCTGCCCAACCACAGGTTACCAGACCCGAGATGGCAACGCCCCAGCCGCCAGCACCTCAGTTTCAGGCTCAACCACAGGCCCCGCTATCCCAGCCTGAAATGCCGGCTGCACCTGCGGCAGGTGTGCCTCTTGAGCAACTGATGAATCAGCAGTTATCCCCCACCAGGGAAGAGATCCCCCAGGCCATCTCTTCCACCAATGGAAGTGCATCATTACCCCAGCCGCCAGCGCCTCAATTTCAGGCTCAACCGCAGGCTCCGCTATCCCAGCCAAAAATGCCAGCCGCACCTGCGGCAGGAGTGCCTCTTGAACAACTGATGAATCAACAAACCATACCTGGCGTGACTGCCCAACCTGCCCAGGGAGGGGGGACTCCTTTGGCAGAATTAGACCAGGGCGGAGAAAATGTGCCCGTAAAAGTTACCCAGGTAACTCCGGAAAAAACCGACAGCAGTGATCGCTACCAGCAATGGCAAAAAAATGCACCCGAAAAAGAGCCGCCCGCTCCGCAGCAGAGTTCCTGGAGCCATATAGATTCTTTTTCTGTAGATGCCCACGAAGATGAACAGGATTTTGAATTGCCCCGGACAGGAATGGGAAAAGGGAAAAAAATCGCCCTGGTGATTATTCTACTGATATTAGTTGCAATAGCCGCTGTATTAGGTTATCAACTCTTTGGGTCAGTGCCCAAAGAGGCCATCGAGA